>JAURNL010000120.1 GCA_030830205.1 Crocinitomicaceae bacterium
AACAAAGGTTTGTTTTCGGTCCCACCCTGACATCCTGATCAGACAGGCAGCTACGACTTCATTCAGCGGAGCGGGACCCACTGCAGTTCTGTAGCCCCTTTGGAAAAGTGGTAAACCACTTGTATTTACAGACAATGTTACTTCTTTATCCTTGATATAGAGGTCAAAAAGGATGCTTGGTTTCTTGACATCAATATTTGGGCGTTCATCCGTCTTGTCTTTGAAAACATCGACAATCGCATCCTTGATAAGTAAAAATGGGTAATGCGTATTTTTAAAAATGGGTGAAAAAATAGCGCCTTTGATGGCGAAAGTTTTATGGACATCAAAAAGTTCGTGCCATTTAATTCGCATGGCTCTTTTGTAGAGATCCTCCTCACTCTGGATATAAAACTTGTCGATTTCAACCAAAACCGAAATCGCACAGCGGCAATAAAGATTGAGTTTATATACGTCTGCCCAGGTGCCTTTTATTTGGACAGCCCTATTCAGTAAGTTGGAATCAGGATAACCTAATTCTTTGAGTTCGTCAGCAAGAACAGCTTCAAAGCCAAAAAAACTTTTAAGTGTAATAGTGAGTAGTGGGCTTTTTGCGCTTGGTTGTGAATGCATTATTTTGGGATTCGTTAACTTTGTACAAAAGAACGAATTTGTCGAAGACCAAATACCTCCTACCCTTCCTTTTTTTTACGATGCAATTGTTTGCGCAGCAAAGACAACGTGTCGGAGTCGTCTTGAGTGGAGGAGGAGCTTCGGGTGTAGCCCATGTTGGCGTTCTCAAAGCGCTAGAACAAAATCAAATTCCTATTGATTATATTGTTGGTACTTCGGCTGGGGCATTAGTGGCCGCAATGTATGCTAGTGGTTATTCACCAAATGAAATTGAAGCTTATGTGCTTTCGGAGTCTTTTCAATTGATGGTAAAAGGTCAAACAGAATCCAATCAACAGTTTTTGTTTTATCAAGATGCTTCTAATGCATCGATGTTCAATTTTACCATTTCTCAAGATAGTATCTTGCAGAAATCTTTGCCACTGGCTTTTATTGACCCTACTTTCTTAGATTTTGAAATGCTTAAGATCTTTGGTCGCACGAGCGTATCAGTTCGTGATGACTTTAATCAGCTATTTATTCCCTTCCGTTGTGTAGCATCAGCTGTTGAAACCAAAAAAAGTGTCTCTTTTTCACAAGGAAAGCTCAATCAGGTGGTTCGCGCCTCCATGACTTTTCCACTCTATTTGAATCCTATTCGTATAAATGGAGTGTTGTATTTTGATGGTGGCCTCTATAATAATTTCCCCATTGATGTGCTATATGCCGATTTCCAACCAGACTTTATTATTGGTAGCAACGTATCAAAAAACTTACCACCTGTTTCTGAACGGGATTTCTTTGGCCTGCTCACAAGCATGATGACTACGCCTACCAATTATGACATGCCTTGCATGGAAGGAATTGTTATCGAACCTAATACTAAAGTTGGCACCTTTGATTTTGCTGATGTCAAACAAGCCATCCTAGATGGATATGAAACAACACTTCTTCAAATAGATAGTATCAAAAAATATGTGAGTGCTAGTGTTGATACGCTTGAGCTTGCCCAGAAAAGGCAGCAATTTAGGCAGCAATTAGTGCCGTTAAAGATAAATTCGGTGCGCGCAAGTTCAGAACGCAAACAAGATATTCCCTTTATTCGCAATTCTATTTTACCCAAATATAGCAAGCTGGAATTGGACAGCAGTACCCTTGAGAAACGCTATTTCAGGACTTTAGCATCTCCTTATTTTGGTTTTGTTAGCCCAGTTTTTGAGACAGGAAAAGATACACAGCTTTTGTTGAGGTTAAAGGTGAATAAAGCCAATGCATTTAGAGTAGATTTTGGGGGTATTATGTCTTCGAGGTCTGTCAATACTGGCTATTTGAGGTTAGCGTATCGACGTGCAGGTTTTGTTGGTCAACGTTTGGAACTTGAATCATACTTTGGAAAATTCTATGGTTCTGGAAAGGTGAATTACGAATTAGTCATTCCAAGTCGCATACCAATTTCCATAAGTACTTATTTGGTACTCAATCGCTGGGATTATTTCAAGAGTTTTGCTACTTTTTTTGAAGATGTAAAACCCTCTTTTTTGGTACAGGAGGAACGCTACACAGGTGTTCAACTAAAAGCGCCTTTAGGTAACCACAGCTTGATTGCTGCCAATGCCCGTATGTTTTGGCTAGATGATCATTATTACCAAACACCCAATTTCACAAAAGAAGACACCGCTGACTATACATCATTTATAGGAGAAAGTTTGCGCCTCGCGTATACACGCAACACACTTAATCGCAAGCAGTTTGCAAGCTCAGGAAGTTTTTTTGAAGTAAAAGCGAGTTATGTGCGGGGTAAAGAATTAACCTTTCCTGGATCGACTTCCATTTTGGATGACACCACAAGTAAAAACCATCGTTGGCTGAGTATTCAATTAGAATTATTGAGTTTTCCTTTTCAGAAAAAACAATTGTTTAATTGGGGATTACATCTCAAATCCTTACTCAATAGCCAATCCCTATTTGCAAACTACACAGCCAGTATGCTAGCACTTCCAGGATTAAATGTTCTGCCAGATTTAGATACTTATTTTATCACGGCTTATCGGTCTACTCAATACGCGTGTTTGGGCACACAGCTGATCTTTAGCCCATTTAAAAAAGTGGATTTTAGGCTAGATGCATATGCTTTTTTACCCATAATACAATTGGTACTCAATGAAGACGGTACATTTACTTATTCAAAACCCCTTGACGGAAGAAGTTTATTAGCAGCAGGACATGTGATTTATCATTCTCCTGTTGGGCCTGTAAGGGCTACATTAAATTATTTACCAAAATATGCTGAGCCATTTCAGTTTCAACTGAGTTTTGGCTATTTACTTTTTAACGAACGTGCAATCCGCTAACAATATGACAAATAAATTTATCCTAAATGGTATACAACAGATGGGTATTGGTGTACCCGATGTACAAGAAATTTGGTCTTGGTACCGTAAGGCATTTGGACTGGATGTCCGAATTTTCGAAGAAGCAGCACCCGCACCTTTAATGACTCGCTATACAGGTGGGGTAGTCCATCATAGAACTGCAACATTAGCACTTAACATGGCTGGTGGTGGTGGCTTTGAGATATGGCAGTTTACTTCGCGTCCAACGGAAAAACCAAATTTTGAACCTCAACTAGGAGACTTTGGTGTATTTATTTGTAAAATTAAGTCCGAGGATGTTAGACATACCCAGCGTCATTTGTCTGAAATGGGTGCCAACGTAAGTTTGGCATATCAGGATCCTGCTGGTCGTTGGACCTGTTATGTACAAGACCCTAATGGAAATTATTTTCAAATCGTTGAAGGCCGTTCCTGGTTCAATTCCTCTAAACATCCTTCCAAGTGTGGTGGAGTAGCTGGTGCCGTAATTGGTGTTTCAGATATGGACAAGAGCCAGCGATTTTACCAAGAATTACTTGGTTTTGAGCAAAATGTCTATGATGAGTCTCAAATTTTCAATGATTTTGAATTTCTGCCAAGGGGTAAGGAAGCCTTTAGAAGGGTCTTATTAACACATCCAAAAGTACGCGGTGGTTATTTCGCGCAGTTACTTGGCATCACTGAAATTGAACTTGTAGCGTGTAATGGGAATTTGGGTGCCAGACAAATCTTTGAAAACCGATTTTGGGGTGACTGGGGCTTTATCCATTTGTGTTTTGATGTTCAAGGCATGAATGCCTTGAAGGATCGTTGCGCTACTTTTGGGAGCCCATTTACAGTGGACTCGGACAATTCATTTGATATGGGTGAGGCAGCGGGTAGATTCGCTTATATCGAGGATCCCGACGGGTATTGGATTGAATTTGTAGAAACACATAAAGTGCCAATTTTTAAAAAGTTGGGGCTTTATCTGAATCTCAAACAAGGAAGAGAACCCAAACATTTGCCAAAATGGATGCTCAAGGCGCTGGGTCTCAATCGGGTTAAATAAGATTAAATCAGTCCTTTTACGCGTAAGAATTCATCAAGACTTTCTATATCAGAGAATAATACTTCACGGGCTTTACTTCCTTGGAATGGTCCAATTATATTCATTCCTTCGAGTTGATCGACTATTCTTCCAGCTCGATTGTAACCCAATTTGAGTTTGCGCTGTAGTAAGCTAGCTGACCCTTGTTGATTGATGACCACAATGCGGGCAGAGTCAACAAACATACTGTCGATTTCATTCATGTCAATATCTCCGTTGGCCTCACTACCTTCCGGAACGTATTCGGGTAAAATAAGTGCTTCCGGATATGCGCGCTGCGCGCCAATAAAGCTACAAATGTCTTCAACTTCCGGCGTATCCACGAAACCACATTGCAATCGTTTCATCTCAGATCCTGTGGTAATAAGCATGTCTCCACGGCCAATAAGCTGGTCGGCACCTGACGCATCAAGAATGGTACGTGAATCTATTTTAGACAATACCCTAAACGCGATTCTTGCAGGAAAATTAGCCTTGATCATTCCAGTGATGACATTAACTGAAGGTCTTTGAGTAGCTACAATAAGGTGGATACCTATGGCTCTTGCAAGCTGGGCAATGCGCGCAATTGGATGCTCTACTTCCTTGCCGGCAGTCATTATTAGATCAGCAAATTCATCAATTAGAACTACAATGTAAGGTAAATAGCGGTGACCTTTTTCCGGATTCAATCTTCGAGCTATGAATTTCGCATTGTATTCTTTTATTGTTCTCACGCCAGCATCTTTAAGAAGCTCATAACGTTCATCCATCTCGATACAAAGTGAGTTCAATGTATTCACGACCTTCGAAGTATCTGTAATGATTGCATCTTCTTCTCCTGGCAGTTTAGCTAAAAAGTGGCGCTCTATCTTGTTATATAAAGTTAATTCAACCTTTTTTGGATCGACTAATACAAATTTTACTTGTGCAGGATGTTTTTTGTACAATATAGAGATGAGAATGGCATTTAACCCAACAGATTTACCTTGGCCTGTAGCTCCAGCCACTAAGAGGTGGGGCATCTTGGTAAGATCAAATACATATGTTTCATTCGTAATTGTTTTACCCATTACAATGGGTAATTCACCATCAAAATGCTGAAATTTATCTGAGGCAATGAGCGAGCGCATCGAAACCATTTCCGGGTTAGAATTTGGAACTTCAATACCTATAGTTCCTTTGCCAGGAATGGGTGCAATTATACGTATCCCAAGAGCTGAAAGGCTTAATGCAATATCGTCTTCTAAGTTCTTGATTTTGGAAATTCGAACACCAGGCGCTGGTACTATCTCATATAGGGTAACGGTTGGCCCCACGGTCGCCTTGATTTTTGCAATGTCAATTTTGTAATGAGAAAGTGTTTCTACAATGCGGTCCTTGTTATTTTCTAACTCTTCTTTGCTAACAGAAACACCACTGGAAACATAATCTTTCATAAGCTCAAGAGGTGGTAGAAGATAACCTTCAAGATCTTTAGTAGGATCGTATTCACCGTGCTCACTAACTAAATTATGGGCTAAAACATCTTCCTCGGCAATGGGAGCGATTATTGGAGCTTCAATAATTGGATCCTGCCCAAGTTGTATTTCAAAATCATCATCAGATGGGTTCTCACCATCATCTTCAAGTTGTAATGATTTTTTTACTTGTACAATAAGTTCGCTTTCCTCTTCAAATACCTTTTCTTCCTCAAGTTCTCCGTCGTCAAAAACTACCGTCTGCGCAATGTCATCGGTTTTGATTTGGTCTTCAGTAATTGTATTTACGACATAGATGTCGTCAAATGTATCATTAGCATCTACCAATGCTTCGTTTGACTCTTCTGTTGATTGGTCTCTACTACCAAAGAGGCGATTGAGTAATTCGCGGTAATTTGGATTAAATTGAATCGAAGTGAGTACAAAAAATGAAATTACATACAAAATTAAAGTGCCAAAGGCACCAAAAGTAACTTGTAACCAAAGGTTAGTGTGGTAGCCAAAAGCCCCACCTGCATAGCTTATTTCTGAACTAAAAAAACCAAGAAAGATAGAACCCCATAGCATGTAGCTAATCACAATACTTGTTGCTCTTGCTATGGGCACAAGTGCATTGCCAAACAAAATTTTAAAGCCGCCTATAAAGAGAATAAATACAAGTCCAAAAGCAGGTAAGCCAAAGCCTCGATGAATGAGCAGGTGCGAGGCCCACGCACCAAATTTACCTAGCCAGTTTTCTACGGCTGGAAGCTGGTTGTTGAAGATGTAATCAATAAAACTTCTGTTCAATAGTTGGTCCTGGTCTTTAGCCCATGTAAACAAATAGGAAATACAAGCGATGAACAAATAAATGCTTAATAAACTCAATGTTGCACCTAAAAACAATTTAATTTTTGGCATATTGAGCCGCGACATTAATCCTGTATTGGGATCTTGTTGCTTGCCTTTGGATGCTAGCGTTTCTTTCGGAAGCTGGCTATCTGCTTGGCTTTTTTTTTGACGGCCACCAGTGGTGTCATTGGCCTTGAGGCTTTCTTTCGCGGCTGATTTTGGGATATATTCGTTTTCTTCCATGATGCTTTAGCGTCTAATCAAACGAAAATACAGCAAACAGGTACACTAAAACGCAAATAATAGCAAACCTATAAACAGCAAGGTGTTAGTTATTGTGGATCAAGATCGACCTGATTATTTTGAGTCCATTCTAAAAATGACTTTAAGGAAAGGATCTTATATTTCTTATCAGGGATAAATAATGAAATTGGAGGTTGTTGCTTATTGATTATTTGAAGTTCAAAGGCCATGTAGCCGTAATCTGTAGGAATTTGACCCTTTACGGGCAATCCTGGAGCATTATTGAGTCCAACAAAATACTGCGAGGGTATTGTTTGTGAATAGTAGAGCAGTGTATTTCTATCTGAATATTGTAAAACAGCCTCCTTGCATTTAAGACCTGCAATGTATTTCCTATTTTTATTTTTGAGCAAACGATAATCCATATTTTTTTCCAAAGTATCATGAATTTGTACAGCAAAGAAATGTTGATCAAGTTCTATCAATGAAATATATTTGTGTTTGTTGATGTGATAGATGCTCTCTTGTTTTTTTCCATCCTGCATCAGGTAATTGATACGAATTAAAGAATCAATTGCATATATAAAAAGTTTGCCTTGAACCGTATCTTTACTCAAATAGTCTACCGAAACAATGTCGTATTCGAGACTTCCTGAAAAGGATTTTTGTGAGAAAAGTGTGAATGACATAATTGTCATAGGTAGTATCAGACAGAGAAGACGCATATCCAAAGGTAAGAATCCTTACCTTTGTACTAGCCCAATAGGGGTCAATTATGTCAAAAAATATCCATTTTATCTTCAATCCATCGGAGCTCGGAGCAGGAACGCGCGGCGCTTCGCTTGGTCCTGAGGCGATTCGTGCTGCGGCTCGAACGAAAGGTAGTACTCTATTTTCGCAATACCCCATTAAAGTTATTGATCAGTACAACGACCTGCTCGATCGCAAAAGCCCTCATTTATATGCCAAAAATATTGATGGCCTTCGCTTGGTTTTTGATTCTTTAAATAACCATCTCTCAGAAAGTATTCAAACTGGGGCCTTTCCAATCCTCATATCCGGCGATCATAGTGCTGCTGCGGGAACACTTTCAAGCCTTCATCATCAATTTCCGTCGAAGAGGATTGGCGTGATCTGGATAGATGCGCATGCAGATATTCATACACCTTATACCACACCGTCTGGAAATATTCATGGAATGCCAATTGCTGCTGCACTAGGTCTTGATCATATTCATCTGGCCAAAAATGAATTGGATACAACAACAATTGCTCATTGGAATGACATCAAGAGTAATGCATTTCTTCCCCAAGACCTTATATACATAGGTGTTCGAGATACGGAAGAGGAAGAAGATACTATTATTGCGGAGCTGGGTTTAAGAAACTATGGGGTATCAGAATTACGGTCGAGGGGTATATTTCATTGCCTAGCGGAAATTTCAAATCAGCTTGAAGATTGTGACCTTATTTATGTTTCTTTTGATGTTGATAGTATTGACCCAATTGAGACTTCATTTGGCACTGGCACACCTGTCCCTGATGGAATTACTTTTGAAGAAGCACGTCAGTTACTTGTTTATTTTTCCCAAGATCCAAAACTTTGTGCACTTGAAATTGTTGAGGTTAATCCTTGCCTCGACGATGAAAGAAATAAAATGGCCGAATCTGCACTCGACCTGATTGAAAATATCATCCAGCATCTCTCCTAAAAAAATGGAACAACACATTCATCAAGCTCTACTTGAAGCAGCCCCTCAACTTTTTGGTTGTACAATAACCGAAGAACACATTCAGTTTCAGCAAACGCGAAAAGATGTGGAAGGGGACCTCACTTTAGTTGTCTTTCCTTTTGTAAAGCTGTTGCGCTGTTCACCACAGGAGGCTGGAGAGAAAATTAAAACGTGGATAGAAGCACACATAACAGGTGTCTCACATTGTGTGGCTATCAATGGTTTTTTAAATATCGTATTCACAAACGACTATTGGCTCAAGCAACTCAATCAAATACAGCAAACACCCATGTATGGTTTCGCTGAGCCCGCATCCAAGCCAACAGTTATGGTGGAGTATGCATCTCCTAACACAAATAAACCCTTACACCTTGGGCATTTGCGCAATATTTTTTTAGGGGCTTCGGTTGCCGAGATTTTAAAAGCGGTTGGGCATAAGGTGGTACGCACCCAAGTAATCAATGATCGCGGTATTCATATCTGCAAATCAATGCTAGCATGGGAGAAATTCTCACCTGTTAATGATAAAGGGGAGCGCGAAACTCCTGTAAATACTGGCCTTAAAGGTGATAAGCTAGTAGGTAAATATTATGTTGAATTTGACAAGGCCCTGCAAAAAGAAGCCAAAGAGATTATCGCCAATTGGCTAAGTGGGAATTTTTCTGACACTCCTGAAGCCATCAAAGATGCAGTACTGAATTTTCAAAAAGCCAAGGATGGAAAAGACGAAAAAGCCCAGGCTGCTATCGACGATAAAATCAAAGAATTAGCCAAGAATCAAACGGCTATTTTACAAGAAGCAAAGGACATGCTAGTAAGGTGGGAAGCCCGCGACCCGCAAGTTTATTTACTCTGGACCACTATGAATGGGTGGGTTTATGAGGGTTTTGATGCTACTTATAGCCAAATGGGTGTCTCGTTTGACAAACTCTATTATGAATCCGATACCTTTTTGCTAGGTAAAGATCAAGTCATGGAAGGCCTCAAAAGAGGTGTTTTTTATCAAAAATCAGATGGTTCGGTCTGGATTGACTTAAGTGCAGATGGCTTGGATGAAAAATTAGTTTTGCGCTCAGATGGTACTGCTGTCTACATGACCCAAGATATCGGAACTGCCATTGACCGCTTCAAAGATTTTCCAGACTTGCACGGAATGGTATACACGGTGGGTAACGAGCAAGATTACCACTTTAAGGTTTTATTTTTAATCTTGCAAAAATTAGGTTACGCGTGGGCCAAGAATTGTTTTCACCTGAGTTATGGTATGGTTGATCTTCCGAGTGGCAAGATGAAATCTAGAGAAGGCACCGTTGTAGATGCCGATGACCTGATGGAGGAGGTGATTGACAAAGCAAAAACCATGACCCAAGAACGTGGACATTTAGAAGGTTTGAGCAATTTGGAGCGCGAGCAATTGTATACTCAGATTGGCTTAGGAGGCCTCAAATATTATCTGTTGAAGGTTGATCCTAAAAAACGGATGTTGTTTAATCCCGAAGAATCTATTGATTTGACAGGAAACACAGGCCCTTTTTTACAATATACGCATGCACGTATTTGTACCTTATTAGAAAAAGCTAACTACGCATCTGAAACATTAATTGAGACCGCTCCATTACAAGCTGAAGAAAAAGAAATTATCAAACAATTGGCGCTTTTTGAAAGCACCTTAAACGAGGCTGCAAAGGTTTATTCTCCAGCTCTTTTGGCAAATTATACATATGAATTGGTCAAGCTTTACAACACTTTTTATCAAAGTGTTAAGATCGTTATTGAGCCAAATCATGAAGTTAGACAGCTTCGCTTGGCATTGAGTGCAAGTGTTAAGCAGGTGCTGGCTCAATCTTTAAACTTGCTAGGTGTAGAGGCCCCTACGCGTATGTAGCAATTAGTTTTTGCCGAAAATTACTTCATCCGTAAGTTGCCGAACCATTACAAATAGTTCATCTTTAAAAGTTTGAGCCTCATAGGTGCCTCGCTCTATCATGCGCAATTTATGCTCCCATTGCCCTGTGAGTTCCGGACTTTTGAGTAGTTCATAAGATATTTTGTCTATGAGCGAAATACCGGTAGGGGTTGCCAACAAATTTTTCTTTTTCTTTTCAATATATTGCCGCTTGAAAAGTGTTTCAATGATACTTGCGCGTGTTGACGGGCGGCCAATCCCATTTTCTTTCATGACTTCGCGCATTTCTTCGTTTTCAACGAGTTTGCCAGCGGTTTCCATGGCGCGCAAAAGGGTGGCTTCGGTGTAATACTTTGGTGGACTGGTCTTGCCTTCGTGGATATAAGGTTCGTGAGGGCCGCTCTCTCCTTTGGTAAAGAGTGGTAAGATTTTGTCTTCAGGGTTTGATTGCTGCGCTTTGAGGTCATCGTAGAGCACGCGCCAGCCTTTGTCAAGTACTTGTTTTCCCGTAGCCTTGAATTCGAGTGCCGCTACTTTGCCAAGGACTGTCGTGTTAGAAACCTTGCATTCAGGGTAAAATACAGCAATAAAGCGACGCACAATGAGGTCATAGACGCGTTGTTCGTCGGGGCTGATGCCCGAAGGTGCGACACCTGTCGGAATAATCGCGTGGTGATCAGTAATTTTTTTATCATCAAAAATTTGCTTCGATTTCTTGATGAGTTTGCCGGCTAATGCTTCTGTAAATCGTTTGTAGTCACGGAGGCCAGCTAGAATACCAGGAATTTTGGGGTGGAGGTCCTCCGAGAGGTAGGTGGTGTCTACACGTGGATATGTCACTAGTTTTTTCTCATAAAGGCTCTGTACCTTGTTGAGGGTTTCTTCGGCAGAGTATGCGTAATAACGATTGCCGTCTACTTGTAAAGAAGTAAGGTCATAGAGTCTTGGGTTCCCTTCTTTGGCATTTTTTTGTTCAAATGAAGTGACCTCGAATGGTTTCTCGCTAAGATACTCGAGCCCTTTTTGGGCCTTTTCTTTTGTCTTGAGACGATCTATCTGACAGCTGAATTCGGTTTCACGGTAAATCGTTTTAAGCTCAAAGAACGTTTCGCTTTTGAAGGCGTCAATTTCTTTCTGGCGTTGTACAATGAGCGCGAGCGTAGGCGTCTGCACACGCCCTACAGAAAGGGTCTGCTTGTCTCGTCCATATTTACGGGTAAATAAGCGCGTGCCATTGATACCCAAGACCCAATCACCGACCGCCCTAGCGTTGCCTGCGGCAAAGAGGCGGTCAAAATCACTGCCCGGCCTGAGTTTTTTGAATCCATCTTTGATCGCTTCTTCCGTTAAGGAAGAAATCCAGAGTCTTTTGACCGGAACTTTGCATTTGGCCTTGAGTAAGACCCAACGTTGAATAAGCTCTCCTTCTTGCCCGGCATCGCCGCAGTTAATGACTTCTGTGGCTTGGCTCACGAGCCGTTCGATGACGTGAAATTGTTTTCTGGCACCGTCGTCGCCACGCAGCTTAATACCGAATTGAGGCGGAATAATCGGTAGGTCTTCGAGTTTCCAGTATTTCCAGTTTGGGTTGTAGTCTTCGGGGTCTTTGAGTGAACACAAGTGTCCATACACCCAAGTGACCGCATAGCCATTGCCTTCTAGGTAGCCATCTTTGCGATTCTTAGCTCCTAAAATCTCCGCTAAATCACGGGCAACACTTGGCTTTTCGGCTATACAGACAATCATTTAATACTTAAAGCGCTTGATGCCGCCCTCTAAGAATTTCTTGTAGGATTTGATGTCTGGGGTATAGCCAATTGCTTGGGTAAGATCATTCCCTTCATGGTCTGTAACAACATATAAAGGTTGTTGAAAGCTTTTATATGTTGTCATTTGGTAGTCGGCCCATTTGTTTCCTATAGTACGAATTTGTCCGCTCAGCTTGGATACACGCTGCTCACTGGCGGGTAGCATTTGGCGGTCATCTACGTACAAAGAAATAATTACAAATTGCTTTTGAAGCATTGGGCGAATTTCGTCGTTGGTCCAGACTGTACTTTCCGTTTTCCGACAGTTTTGGCAGGCGTGGCCAGTGAAGTCAAGTAAGATGGGTAAATTGCGTTTTTTGGCATAAGCGCGCCCCTTCTCGAGATCGTGGAATACAAGAATTGAACCATCGCCAACGGGGTGCATATCAGCAGCAAATTCTACGGAGATTGAATCTTCAACCAAACCGGTTTCTTGCCCACCATTGACCCAGCGGAAGTTGTCTTCAGAATGCGTGCGCGGCGGTGCAATACCATCAATGAGTGTAAGTGGAGCTCCAAACATGCCTGTAAATAGATAGACAGAGAAGACCAATGCAAGGAGTGCAAACATAAAGCGAGTTACACTTAATTTTTGCACTGGGGAGTCATGTGAAAACTGGAGTTTACCTAGTAGATAAATACCCATGATAAAGAACAAGACAAACCAAATACCTACAAACCACTCGCGGGTAAGGAAATCCCAGTGGTAAGCGAGGTCAACTGAAGACAAGAACTTCAAGGCTAACGCTAATTCTGTTAGACCGAGCACAACTTTTACTGAATTAAGCCATCCACCGGATTGCGGAAGGGAGTTGAGCCATCCTGGAAAAATTGCGAAAAGGGTGAATGGAATAGCAAGTGCTAGGGAAAAACCTGTCATTCCTACAGCCGGTGTGAGGTAAGATCCAGAGGTTGCTGCTTCTACAAGGAGACTACCGATTATTGGACCTGTACATGAGAAAGATACTAAGCCTAAGGTAAATGCCATAAAAAAGATGCCAAGATAACCACCGCGGTCTGCTTGCTTATCCATTTTATTGACCCATGAATTGGGGAGTTGTATTTCGAAGGCCCCCAAGAAAGAAAAGGCAAATAACACAAAAATACTGAAGAAGATGAGGTTCATCCAAACGTTTGTAGAGAGGTCGTTTAGGCCAAGAGGTCCCATCATGGCTGTGAATATGAGTCCAAAAGCAACGTAAATGAGTACGATTGATGCACCGTAAATGAGCGCTTTAAATATACCCTCACTGCGCGTTTTAGATTGCTTAGTAAAGAAAGTCACAGTCATTGGAATCATTGGGAACATGCACGGGGTAAGCAAAGCTACCAAGCCCGCAATAAAGCCCGCAATAAAAATCACGACGTTTGAATCTTTTTTCTTTTCTTTTTGCTCAATAGGATTGGGAGCTTGGTCTACACTTGATGGTGCGTTGCTTGTGTCTGAAGCGGTAGTTTGAGTGCTTGCTGTGGTGTCTGTTTCATCAATTGTAGCATTAGAACCACTGTAGCCGC
This sequence comes from Crocinitomicaceae bacterium, assembly GCA_030830205.1. Classification (GTDB taxonomy): domain Bacteria; phylum Bacteroidota; class Bacteroidia; order Flavobacteriales_D; family Crocinitomicaceae; genus UBA952. The sequence continues at coordinate 13,549 of JAURNL010000120.1, forward strand.
TGACTTGGAAATTTGCTGTGTAATCAAAAGGAGGTAAACAGCCTTCATGGTTACATAGTTGGAAGTATAATTCGCAACTTGCCTTGAACGGCGTGTTGGATAGGATTTCTATTTTTTGTTTGAAAACTGCTTTATTTTCAAAATATAGGGAAGTACCTAACTCATCTTTTTGGACAAGTGGCGCGCCAACTTCTATTGGTTTTCCGACAGTTTTAAAGTCTTTACTAGGTTTGAATTTAAACTCTGGAACGATTCCCGTTCCATCTGCTGCCATTGGATCGTGTTTCAATGAAAAAATATGGTATTCTGGTACCAACCTTGCATTGAAAACTAAATTGGCATGACTTTCGTCAATTTTTTCAACACGAAGGTCCCATTTGATGAATTGACTCATGAAATCTTGGGCCTGGCTGCTAAGAGGTAGCGCAATAAGTAGGGCAATAAATAGGATTGCTTTCATGTGGATGGAGTGAGGTTTATGGTTTGAAAGGAGTTACTTCGATTTGGAATGAAATGGTTTTGGGAGGAAGACAACGCTTGTCATCGCAGAGCATGTAGGTGAGTTCGCCATTGACCGTGGTTTCTTTTTTAACAGCTAAGGGTGCAACGACGGTATAATTTTCCTCAAAATAGTTTACGGTTGCGCCAAAAGTAGGGTCAAAATGTTCAATCATTTCGCCGATTTCTATCCACGGGTCGGTGAGTTGAATGGCTTTGTTTTTATCGATTGAAATTTGGGTCGGTACAGGTCCTATCTCAGGTTGGAGATGGATGGAGTAAATATGCCATCCTGGTTGAATCTGCGCTTTAGCTTCAAGGCATCTTGATGAATTGAAACTAAAAGACCATTGTATTTTATCTTGACTAAAAACCCATATACTACATAAAGATTGAAATATGAATAAAATAAGAGCGGTCCGCATCGATTAAAAACTTAGAGTTTTCGAAATTACAAAAAAATATTGGCAGCGAAGTGTGCCTTGCGTTACCATTTTAGTCTTGGATCCGCGGCTGACTCTTGCCCAACTTGATGACCTGCATTGAGATAAAATGATCCTGCCATTGCGATCATTGCCGCGTTGTCAGTACAATAACTCATTTTTGGAATTGAAACTTTCCAACCCACTTCTCGCTTCTCAAGTAAGCGCTTGCGTAATTCCGAATTTGCTGATACCCCTCCAGCGATAGCTACATTTTGAATTCTGGTTTGTTTCACTGCCTTTTCTAGTTTGGCAATTAGGATCTGTACAATACTTTTTTGGATAGATGCACAAAGGTCGTGAAGATGGATTTGACGAAAGTCAGGTTCTTGCTTTTCTGCCGCTTGCAATGCATACAGTATGGAAGTTTTAAGTCCGCTAAAGCTAAAATCAAGTCCTGCTATTTGTGGTTTAGCAAATTCAAATGCATTTGGATTACCCAAAGGAGCAAGTTGATCAATTAGAGGTCCGCCAGGATAAGGTAAGCCTAGCATTTTTGCTGCCTTATCAAAGGCTTCTCCAGCTGCATCATCGATGGTGCTACCTATCACTTGCATGTCGAGCGCATCGTTAACTTGAACAATTTGAGTGTGGCCACCGCTAACGGTTAGGCATAAAAATGGAAAGCTTGGTGTTGTGTCACTTGCGTCTGAGATGAAGTGCGCTAGAATATGTGCCTTCATGTGATGAACACCCACCAAAGGAATCTTTAACGCGAGTGCGAGTGCCTTGGCAAATGAAGTGCCTACTGTTAATGACCCCATCAGGCCTGGCCCTTGTGTAAAGGCTATGGCATCGAGGTCTGAAATGGAGATTTGTGCAGTTTGTAGCGCTGTTTGAACTACTGGAATGATATTTTCTTGGTGCGCACGGCTAGCGAGTTCGGGAACTACACCTCCGAAACCCTCATGTACGGCTTGCCCGGCTATAATGTTGGCACGAATTTCGTTGCCAATAAGTATGGCTGCAGAAGTATCGTCGCAAGACGATTCAATACCTAATATGATCATGGGTTTTGCTGTCAAAAGATTGCTAATTTTGTAACAAACATGACAAAGGTACTCAAAATCGCGGGCCTGACACTTGCTATTCTTTTAGAGTGGTTGCTCATCCTTTCGATCGTTTTTGTATTTGCCATACGCAGCTCTTGGTTACAAACCTTTATTGCTACTCAGGCTACTTCCTTTTTGAGTAAAGAGTTGCACGCAAAAGTAGAAATTGGTGCAGTTGACATTGTTTTATTTCGCTATATTGACCTGAAGAATATTTATCTTGAGGATCCACAACACCGAACTATCTTAGATCTAAAACATCTCTACGTTGGACTAGATCAATTTAAATTGTTTCAAAATCGACTATGGATAGATGAATTGCACCTCAATGAAGGAGTAATTCACCTATCGCGCTCTGTGAAAGACGGTTCAACTAATATTGACTTTTTAGTCGATTATTTCAGCTCAGGTAAGGCCAGACAAGCGAGCACACCATTTGAGGTTCGCCTCAGTAAATTAAGTTTATCAAAACTTGCACTCACTTATCATGACTTTCGTAGAGGTACAAAAGACTTTGGAATCGATTATGATCATCTTGAACTACTGCAAATTAATTTAGAAGCTACCCAAATTCAATCAATTGGTTCCGTCTTCAAATGCCAACTAAAAGACCTAAGATTCAAAGAAAAATCGGGATTCTTACTCCAAGGCATGAACGCAAATGTTCATTATTCTCCACACGGATTGTTCATCAAAAAGGCATCCATAGTTACAGCTAAAAGTCAATTGAACATCCCTAAACTCGAATTGCGAACGCACTCCAATAAAGATTTCAATGAGTTTTATGACCGAGTAATCTTTGATGGCTTGCTTGCTCCAAGTCGTGTTTCATTACATGACCTTGCTTTTTTTGCTCCGGCAATAAGAGGGATGGATCAAACAGTGTTTATCGCTGGTCTAGTCCAAGACAAGTTGCGGAGCCTCCAAATTAAGGATTTAAATTTGCGGTTTGGCAAGCGCTCCTTTGTAAAGGCAAATCTGCGTTTACCTGATTTTCGTAAACCGTCCAGTCAATTTTGGTTTGATGAGACAATAACAAATGCGTATTTTGATTTGGCTGACCTCCACAATATTCACTTACCTGAAGGTCAGTTGCCAGTTATCATACCATCCATATTGCAGAAAACAGATTTTGTTGAACTTAAGAATGCACATATTAGCGGTAGAACTCAACAACTTGAAGTATCAATCAAAGAGGCACAAACGGCATTAGGAAATTTATCTCTTGCCCCAATTACTATATCACAAACGCCCGAATCGCTATTGATTACGGGTTCTTCAGACACAAGTTTTTTATTCTTTGACCAATTTGAAATTGGTCAACTACTTGATATCTCCACATTAGGAACACTGAGCGCCCAAGTAAATTTTGAACTCTCCCTGGATAAAAGTGGAAATGTCTCTTTACAAAACACCAATATTTTGGCTTCCTCTTTATTTTTTAATGGTTACAATTACAGACACATTTCACTCCAAGAGGCTCATTTGCAGGCAGATCAATTCTTAGCTAAGCTAGAAATAGACGATCCACATCTGCAATTGAATAGTTTTCTTCAATTGGGGATTGGCACGGCACCTAGTTATCAAGTCCAAGCAGAGATTGCTCGTGCCGATCTTTATGAACTTCATTTGAGTACCATTGAGAAGGATCAACTAAGTGTACAAATCAATCTTGGTTTAGAAGGTCCTAGTTGGAGATCTATGGTTGGTTTCGCGAGTCTGCGCGATCTAAAATACAGTGCCAATAACCATCAAGTTTATGCTGAATTGGCACAAATTCATTACCGTCAACAGTCTGACTACTCTAATATTGACTTGAGTAGCCCACTTTTAGATATACATATTAAAGGCATCATTGATCAAGCAACTTTGGTTTCTGATGTTCAACATCACTTAGCTATACTTTATCCTCCCATCGAAGGTAAGCAACGTGATTTTATTCATTCCAATGCACAATTTGAATTCAGTTTACTTGCAAGAAATACGCATGAATTGCTACAAATATTCATGCCTGAGTTAGAATTAGCACCAGCTACCTCAATTACAGGTGTTTTTGACTCCAAGAATGAAATTTTGAAGGTAGCCTTGTCTTGTCCACGTATGTCATACACAAACTTGGAATTTGAAAGAGTGGAGTTAGAAGAGTTTATTTCACATCAACAAGTAAGTGGTCAGGTTACTATTGAACAGTTGCAAGTAGCGGATTCGACCTTTTTTCATCAAGTATTGCTATCACACGATGGGGCAAATGGAATGCATAATGCAATCCTCACTTGGGATCCAAATACAAATGACTTTTCGGAACTCAAGTGGAGGACTACTATTTTGCCTAGTGACTACATCAGCTTTACCTTACAACCTTCCTTTTTCACGATTAATGGCGTTCAATGGGAAATAGCTAATCAATCAGATATTACTGTGGCAGAAAAGGATGTAAGTATCCATAATTTTGAACTGCACAGAGGTTTTCAGCTTTTGCAAGTCAATGGTTGTCTTTCGGATAATAAACGTGACCAGTTGCGTTTTGATGTCGTAGGTCTGGATCTTGGTGAATTAAGTTCTTTAATGGGGTTACCCAACCAATATAGTGGTCGTTTCAGTGGTTGGGGGACAATTTCAACACCTTTTAATAACCTAAGTATAGCAGCCGACGCCAATCTAGAGCATTTACAAATCGATGGACAAACAGTTGGTGATATTATGATTCATTCTGATTGGAATGATGCACGACAAAGTATTTTACTCGAGGGGACGCTGCAATATCGAAATGAACGCACCTTTGATTTTGATGGCTTATATAAACTGAAAAACGAAGAGTTAGACCTCGGACTTAATTTCAAGCAAACAGACATTTCTTTTGTCAATGCATTTTTAGATCCTGAAGTTGTCAAAGGTATAAAAGGGAAATTAAATGGTCGCTTGCGATTAACAGGAAGTCCTCAAACTCCAAAGCTGAAAGGGAGATTACGCTTACAAGATGGAGGAGCTGAGGTAGCAATATTGGGTGTAGCTTATGAATTGGATGGACTCATTCAGGTAACCGAAGATGCATTTTTCTTAGACAACATCCCTGTAATCGACCCAGAAGGCAACACTGCATATCTGTCAAGCGCGATCAATCACGATAATTTTGAACGCTGGAATTATGATATTCAAATGAACTTTGAGGATGATCTCAATAATTTGGATCCACGCACCAATCAATTAGCCCCGATTGAAAAATTTCTTGTCCTTAATACGAAATACAGGGAGGGCGATGTATATTACGGAAAGGCATATGGACGTGGTACAGCCAATATTTTTGGCACAATGAACAATACCGAAATTACCGTTAATGCAACCACCCGCAAAGGAACTGAGGTTATTTTCCCAATGTACGGGATGTCAGAAATTGATGACGAAGATAATTTTGTTCAATTTGTTGAACGCGGCGTTAGAGATCAAATAACCCAACAAGGTATTGATTTTACAGGTCTGGACCTCGATCTTAATTTTCACATTACTACTGATGCTAATATGAAATTGATCTTTAACGACCAGACTGGTGATGAAATTACAGCGAGGGGTAGTGGAGATCTGAACATTAAACTTGACCAATTCAATCAACTGACTATGAATGGTCCTTATGTGATTGCAAAAGGTAGCCGATACAATTTTGCACTTGGATCAATAAAGCAGACTTTTGACATTGAGGCTGGTTCTAAAATTGAATGGACAGGAGATCCTTACAATGCCGATATTTCCATCAATACTGTAACACCAAAACGCGCCTCTATTTTAGAGTTGAGTCCTGAAATCCAAGATAATACGCTTGTGAACCAGGAAATATTATGTTACCTCAAATTAAGTGAATCGCTGTTGGCACCAAAAATCACTTTTGATTTGGTAGCTCCTAGAGTTACAGAAACAGGAAAAGCACTCATTGATCGTGTCAAGTCGGACCCAGATGAGCTTAATCGTCAGTTTTTCTCCCTACTATTAGTCAGTAAATTTCAACCATTAAAAGGGAATCTCTCTGCCGGAGGATCTGCGGCTCTTGATCTGTTGGAGTCTCAGATCAATGCTGCGCTTGGGAAACTCTCTGATAATTATAAACTAAATGTAGATTATGGTGCCGATGAAACGATGGGAGAAAGCAAAGTTGAATTGGGTGTTGCCAAAGGATTTCTTGATGACAAATTGGTGATAACCGGAAGTTTCGGCGTAGAGAACCGTAGTTCAGTTGGTGCAAATGGCTCTCAAGCTTACACCAATTCTATGATTGGCGATGTTAATATCGAATATAAAATTCAAGATAATTTCCGGGTGAGGGCTTTTAATCAGTCCAATACCAACTCGGTAAATGAAAATCAAGGGCCTTTCACACAAGGTTTTGGTGTGTCTTATTACGAAGAATTTCATCGCTTTTCAGATCTTGCTCTTGTTCAATATTTGCGACAACTCATCATCAAGTCTCCAAAAAAATCAGGCCAACCTCTACCTAAAAAACACAGACAACCTGTAACTTTACCCGAATATGAAAAAAGTACTAGTAGCCAACCGCGGCGAGATCGCTAGACGCGTCCTCAGAACCCTTAAAAAAATGGACATACGTAGTGTGGCCATCTATTCAGATGCTGATGCAAATGCACCACATGTATTAGAAGCTGACGAAGCGGTATATGTTGGAAAAAGTCCATCAACAGAGAGCTATTTGCGTCAAGATAAAATTATCCAAATCTGTAATGACCTCGGAGTAGATGGCATTCATCCAGGCTATGGCTTTTTGTCTGAAAATGCTGGTTTTGCGAGAAAGCTTAAAGATAATGGTATCAAATTAATAGGCCCATCTCCGGAGTCAATGGAGGTAATGGGTGACAAACTTTCAGCCAAACAGGCTGTAAAATCTTACAACGTACCTTTGGTTCCTGGAGTTGATGAAGCAATTTCAGATGTAGGCGCAGCAAAAAGGATCGCCGAAGAGGTGGGCTATCCTATTTTAATAAAAGCATCTGCAGGTGGTGGTGGAAAGGGAATGCGTTTGGTTCAAAATGAGTTGGAATTTGAAGAGCAAATGACGCTTGCTCAAAATGAGGCGCGTTCTTCTTTTGGAGATGATGCTGTTTTTATTGAAAAGTTTGTCGATCAACCTCGTCATATTGAGATTCAAGTATTTGCCGATCAACATGGCAATGCTGTCTATTTATTTGAGCGCGAGTGTTCAGTTCAAAGAAGACATCAGAAAGTAGTTGAAGAAGCGCCGAGTGCAGTGCTGACCCCGGAGTTACGTCAACGAATGGGAGAGGCGGCAGTTGCGGTTTGTAAAGCATGTAACTATGAAGGTGCTGGAACGGTCGAATTTTTAATAGATGCAAATCTCGATTTTTATTTTTTAGAGATGAATACTCGCCTCCAGGTAGAGCACCCAGTTACTGAAGAAATAACCGGTCTTGATCTTGTAGAGTGGCAAATTCGAGTAGCGCGAGGAGAGCGTTTACCAAAGTTACAAGACGAATTAAAAATCAATGGTCACGCCATAGAAGTGCGTGTATATGCGGAGGACACACTAGCGGGTTTTACTCCCGATATCGGAAAACTAGATCGTTACCGCATTCCATCAGGTAGATACATCCGCGTAGATGATGCCTTTGAAGAAGGAATGGAAATTCCTATTTATTACGACCCGATGATTGCTAAATTGGTAGTATGGGGTAAAACACGCGAAGAGGCCATTGAGCGTTGTATTAGTGCAATTGATAATTATCAAATTTCAGGAGTAAAGACGACACTTGACTTTGGGAAATTTGTCTTGAAGCATCCTGCTTTCCGAAGTGGTCAATTTGACACCAATTTTATTAAAACTCATTTTGCTGAACCTAGCCTGCTCAAAGAAGCAATGCAAGAGGAGGAACGTGCACTGATCTTTGCACTCGATACCATTTGGCAAGATGTTCAAGCGTTTAAGAAAGCAGCATTTGCTTCCAGAGATATCACCTCATCTTGGAAAAATCAAATCAGATAAAAATATTTACCTAGGGCCAAATTGGCTCGTGAAAAAAGCGTACTTTTACGGCGCAAAATTGACAGTATGAACTTACACGAATTCCAAGGAAAAGCAATTCTCAAAAAATACGGCGTGGCCGTCCAAGAAGGTATTGTAGTTGACAGTATTGAAGCGGCTGTCCCGGCAGCTAAGCAACTCACAGAAGAAACCGGTACCTCTTGGTATGTAGTAAAGGCACAAATCCATGCGGGTGGTCGTGGTAAAGGAACTGTCGAAGAAACAGGTTCACACGGTGTAGTTTTGGCAAAAGGCATAGACCAAGTTGAAGAAAAAGTAGCTGGTATCCTTGGTGGTCACCTCGTTACACTTCAAACAAATGGTAAAGGCAAAAAAGTCAATCAAGTACTCATCGCTCAAGACGTTTACTATCCAGGCCCTACAGAAGTTCAAGAATTCTATATGTCTGTACTCCTAGACCGTGAGTCAGGTCGTAACGTCATCATATATTCTACCGAAGGAGGTATGGATATCGAGCATGTCGCTGAACATACCCCAGAAAAATTATTTAAAGAACATATCGACCCACGTGTTGGCCTTCAGGGCTTTCAAGCTCGCAAAATCGCTTTTAACCTGGGCTTATCAGGTGAGGCTTTTAAGAACATGGTCAAATTCGTTCCAGCGTTGTACAACGCTTATGTAGGTATCGATGCCTCAATGTTTGAAATCAACCCACTTTTCAAAACATCTGATGATAAAATCATTGCAGTAGATGCCAAAGTAAGTTTAGATGGTAATGGTTTGTTCCGACATCCAGACCTTGCTGCACTTCGCGACAAATCCGAAGAAGATCCAACAGAGGTAGAAGCCGACGAAGCTGGTCTTAATTTCGTAAAGCTTGACGGTAATGTCGGATGTATGGTTAATGGCGCTGGTTTAGCAATGGCTACCATGGATATCATTAAGCTTTCAGGTGGAAACCCAGCGAATTTCCTCGACGTAGGAGGTACAGCAAACGCAGAACGCGTAGAAAAGGCCTTCCATATTATCTTAAAAGATCCTAATGTCAAGGCAATCCTTATCAATATCTTTGGTGGTATCGTTCGTTGTGACCGCGTTGCACAAGGAATCGTAGATGCCTATAAAAATATCGGAGAGCTCCCGGTACCACTTATCGTACGTTTACAAGGCACCAATGCGGAAGAAGCCAAGCGACTAATTGATGAGTCTGGTCTCAACGTCCATTCTGCAGTTCAACTTCAAGAAGCAGCTGATTTGGTGAAGCAGGTGCTCGCCTAAACTTGATACATATGTCATAAATAAAAGCCATCTTCGGATGGCTTTTTTTATTTTTCTTTTATTTATACAAATCATAAAATATATAAATAAAATTAAATGAATTAAAAAACCCAATTTTGCGTCAAAATTGAGTTTATGACACGCATTACTATCGCAAAAGGAGACGGAATTGGACCCGAAATAATGGATGCTACGCTTTCTGTTTTAGAAGCGGCAGGTGCCAAGTTGGCATATGACGAAATTGAGATTGGTGAGAAGGTTTATTTGGCGGGCAATTCAGCCGGTATTAGTCCTGAGGCATGGGATACCATCCGAAGCAACAAAATCTTTTTAAAAGCCCCTATCACTACTCCACAGGGCGGAGGTTACAAAAGCTTAAATGTTTCTACTCGTAAGTTTTTGGGCCTTTATGCCAACATTCGTCCGTGCTTCAGCTTACATCCTTATGTGGCTACCAAGCACCCTCAAATGGATTTAGTCATTATCCGTGAAAACGAAGAAGATTTGTATGCAGGTATTGAGCACCAACAAACAGACGAAGTTGTACAGTGTCTGAAACTCATTAGCCGCCCTGGTTGTGAGAAAATCATCCGCTACGCTTTCGAGTATGCCAAAATGTACGGTCGCAAAAAGGTGACTTGTTTCACTAAAGACAACATTATGAAGCAAACCGATGGGTTATTCCGGGAGGTTTTCAATGAAATTGCAGCTCAATATCCAGAAATAGAAAACGATCACTGGATCATCGATATAGGTGCGGCTAAATTAGCCAATGCGCCACAAGATTTTGAACTTATCGTGACGCTAAATCTTTATGGAGATATCATTTCTGATATTGCAGCAGAAATTGCCGGATCTGTGGGCTTAGCGGGTTCTGCCAATATTGGTGAAGAATGTGCAATGTTTGAAGCGATTCATGGTTCTGCACCTATGATTGCAGGTCAAGGTATAGCCAATCCGTCCGGATTATTGCTAGGTGCTGTTCAAATGCTCACGCATATCGGGCAAACCAGCGTAGCTGAGAAAATCCAAAACGCTTGGCTGAAAACCATCGAAGATGGTGTGCACACTTTTGATATTTACAAAGAAGGAGTTAGTACGCGTCGTGTGAATACACAAGAATTTACTACAGCAGTGATTGCCAATTTAGGTCATCTGCCACATAAATTTCCGGCGGTCTCTTACCGAGAAAATGCCCGCATCGAGTTGCCTAAATACGCACGCAAAGCACCAAAAATCAAAACCTTGCAAGGTGTCGATTTATTTGTCCATTGGTCTGGTACTGATGCCAATGTGTTGGCCGAAGCCCTGAAGGTTTTGCCCTCAGAAACTTTTGATATGATCTTGATCACCAACCGCGGCATTAAAGTTTATCCTGATGGATTCCCAGAAACTTTCTGCACAGACCACTGGCGCTGTCGCTTTATCGCTAAAAAAGACAGCACGGCTTCCAAAAAGGGCATCATCGACTTACTGAGCTTCGCTGAAAATGCAGGTATTGATGTCGTGAAGACCGAGAATTTATATGCATTTGACGGCAAAGCAGCATATTCCTTAGGACAAGGTCAATAGTAAATAGGTAAGCGGGGAGCAGGTTGAAATCAACGGACTTGAATTTCGTTTCCACACTTGAAGTGCCCTCTCGGGCAACTTTTGTGACCATGTAAGCCGCACGGGCGGCAGTCTAGGTTTTTTACTTCAATGATGGAAGATTGATCTGACAGCGGCCCAAAACCAAACTCAGGAACTGTTGAACAAAAGAATGCGCTCACGGGTGCGTTGGTGGCTGAGGCCAAATGCAAGGGGCCAGAGTCATTGACGTAATTGTGTTGTGCGCCTGCCATGAGTGCCGCCGATTGCAAAAGTGTTAGCTTACCCGCTAAATTCACGACTGCTGAATTACGAGATTTTTTTACAATTTCATCGAGGTATTTTTGGTCCGAGGCGGCACCTAATAGAAAGAGTTTTGGTGCTTTGTTTGACAGGTGTTCAATCAATTGAAGCCAAATGTGTTCTGGAGCTTGTTTGGTGAACCAAACGCTCGTAGGTGCCAAACAGTAATACGGAACGTCTTGATGCATTTGTATGAACTGTATATCATTAAAACTCGGATACAATTGAGGCCTGCGAATAGGGGAAGGTACCAAATCGGAAATCAGACTTAAATTGCGGTCCACCTCATGCCAATTGGGTTTCATTTCGTGCTTGAAGCGCTTGGAAAAGAATTGAGACAACGGATTTTTTTTAAAACCTCTGCTTTCTTTTCCCTTGGCCAGCATGGTTAAGACGCCAGAGCTTGCAAATCTTTGAAGATTGATGACGAGGTCGTATTTATTGGCACGCAAGGTTTTGCCCAACTTCCAGAGGTTCTTGACTTTTTGACTTTTGTCAAAAATAAAGAGGTTTTGGATGAACGGATGACCTGAAAGTAAACCCTCATTGCCTTTTTTGACCACGACATCGATTTGAGCTTTCGGAAAAGCGGTGTGTAGATTCTCCCATACGGGTGAGGCCAAAATGACGTCGCCCAAAAAAGCAGTTTGTATGATCAGTATGCGCTGCAAGACTATCGGATGAGCGTTACGTAACCTTGCTTAACAATCGCGTCGGTTTTGTTAATAATGAGCTCAATACGGTATTGAAATACATCGTTGGTTGCAGGTAAACCTGAACTGCTTATAATGCCATCCCAACCTTGTGTCGGATCATTGGTTTCAAATACGATTTTACCCCAACGATCGATGATGCTAAAGGTATATTTTTCTGGATCTACGTTCTGAACAACTGGTAGAAAAATGGGATTTAGTCCATCTGGAGTAAAAGCATTTGGTACAAACATTAAAGGATCATAGGTAAGACAGTATATGTTAGAGTAACTACTATCTGCAAAACCAAATTGATTCAGGTTTTCTAGGGCCATAATTTGATAACAGACTTCACCTTTATTGCGAAGATTGGAAACATCATCTGTTAGTGTATACGTTCCATCAGGGAAAACTTCGAATGGGATGCTTTCCCATGTTCCATAGCTATTTCTATAGGCTTTATACTGATCAACTCCACCGTCAAACAAGGTGTATGGGGTCCAATTCAGTGTATTGATCATATTGTACTGATCGGCAATTCCTTGTACAAAAATAGTGGTGTTTTCATTTGCGTATGCTCCGGGATTTCCACAGCTATCCAGATAAATACTACGGTATGTCCATGGTCCCCAATTGGTATTGACATTTTCATCTAAAAACGATGATAAATTCATATTGACAGGAGCACCGCCCAACAATTCGTAAACTCCATTTGTATCCATTCTTTCAAATTGAACCTCTGTGATACCTACACTCTGGTCAACCCATGCAGATAGTTCGATATCTTCATCAGAAACGCTTGCTACCCTAAAATAATGATAACTAGGAGGGTTTGGTTGAGGCATGGTAAAGCACAAAGGATTTGAAAAAGCACTGAATCCATTTTGTAAATTAGCTTTAATATAGATGCAATAACTCTCATTTTTTACTAAGTAGATACTCAATAATGTGTCTGAGGTATTGGCTAGCATTGTCCAAATATTATCATGTTTAGACCATATTTCATAATCTAACACTCCATTACCCATATATCGGCTCCAGTTCAAGTCTACTCGTTGAGGGCACATATCTACGGTATATTCGACTTGGATACTTGTGTGTAAATTAGCTTTTGCAGAGGTTTGAAAGGAAGGCGGATTATTGGAGGTAAAGCAGGAATCAAAAGCTGCAACAGTATAAGTGTAGGGGCCATCTTCGAAGGGTACGCTATGCCAATAAGTAGTATTGTTTTGTCCGTAAATAGTATCTAGCTCAATGATAAAACCATTTACATCGTAGGTATATATGACATAACCATAGGTGTCTGGGGCGGCATTTACATTCCATTGAACTTGCAATTGTTGTGTACTAGTATCAAAACCTACACTAGAAAGTATAGGTATAAAAGGAGTCATCATGTCTGTAAGAGAATCGCCTGGTCGATTTGAATTGAAGTTGCAACTCGATGTTTTGAGATTGACACGATAACGCAAATATTCATTACATAGATCAATTGTATCTATGTAGCTAGTCTGATTGTAGGGGACACTATCCAAAAAGTTAAAGAAATTGGTAGGGTATTCGCGGTAAATATAATAGTGACTATTGTAAAGAGGAGAAGCCGGATCTTTAGGTTTGTTCCAGTTTAAAACGGCGGTCCCGTTATTAGGGTTGTTCAGGGTAAGAAAAATATTTTTTACGGTATCTGAATAACTTAAGAAACTACCTCCGCAACCTGATGCGATAGCTAGATAAAAGTCATGACTCGCAAAAACGGGTGGAATAGTGAAATTAGTAGCATTTACATCGAGGGTGTCGTCAAGTAGACCATTTTGGATAGAGTATAACTGAAAAGAATGAAAACTACCGGTACTACCCGTATTAATAGAGTGCCAATTAACGGTAAGTTCATTGGCATTATTTGTTTGTATACAGGAGATTTCTGGTGCAGTAATAATTCCACTATTTAGTACGTGAATGGTTAAGGTTGCATACTGGACTTGCGGGATTGGGCAAACATCATCACTTGCCTTGAGGACAAAATGGTAGGTCTGTTGTGCTTGCGCCTGTCCCTGTCCGTTCAGCAAGTGTTCACAAGATGTTTGCCAGGTAAATTGAGCTTGTATTTGCGCTGCTGACGTATAAGGTAAATTGAGATTTATTCCGGGGAAAGGACCAACATTACATGGAAGCTGTGCCTCGAGTGTAATATTTTGTTGATTCCCATTGATTTGTAAATCAGGATCCGAAATCAACAAAGGAACATCGATAAGGTCGCCTGCATTGACTGTAATTTCAAAAGAGGAACCACCGGCAAAAGGTGGTGCAATGATTGGTGGAAAGTTACTGCTATTGC
>JAURNL010000121.1 GCA_030830205.1 Crocinitomicaceae bacterium
CACCCCACCCGTATGGATGAACAAAATGTTTTTGATTTGAGAATCAAGGTTTGGCAGTATATCAGACAAAGCGAACAACGCTTTTCCTGTATAAACGGGCTCCACTTGAAATTGATTAGACTCATTAAATAAATTGATGAAATTCATTAATTTATTTGATGATTTAGCGTAGCCACCGTGGTGGTATTGATCAAGAAAATGGACTTGATGAAGTGGGAATTGAAGATGCGTTGTGAGCGATTTTTTCCTTGCTTCGTCGATTAGCTTTTGCATTTCGAATTTCGAATCGAAGCCTTTGAGCACTGGTACCACGAAAAGTGTGGAAGTTGGTGGTATAGCAGCTAAAATACCGAGGCTTGTTGTGGTAGTTCCTTGAGCAATAAAAACAGCATCAAAATGTTCACCATTGTTTTGTATAACCGCTTCATCATAAATTTGGGAGCAGCCCCACACGCCCTCTGAGTTTGCTCCTCCTTCCGGAATTACCCAAGTAAGTTTGCCATTTTTATTTTGAAGACCCGATTGATGTTTAATGCTGGCATAGCTCGTTCGATTTACAAAATTTAGCTGCATTCCGAGTTCATGACACTTTTGAAGTATATGGTTACTACTTGAAGAGAGTTCATCTCCCCTCACACAACCAATAATTGGCAAACCAACTTGTCTAGCGGCAGCTGCGCTGGCCAAAAGATGATTGGAGTATGCGCCACCGAAGGTCATAAGATCGGTTGCCCCTGCTGCAATTGCAGCCTTCAAATTACCTTCTAGCTTGCGCAATTTATTACCCGAAATAAAAGAATCAATCAAATCATCTCGTTTGACGAACAATTCACAAGGAGTATTGTTAGCGTTGTGTAGGGAAAAGCGTTGCAATTCAGCTTGCTTTTTTAACTTTGCAAACCACAGCGACATATCAGTACTCATGAGCGAAGATTTTTCTGGATTTTCTAAAAAAAGTCAATTAAACGAAGAAGATTACTATTTATCTGAAGAGGGATATATTGTTTTCACAGAACAGTATCATCTGAAGAGAGGTTATTGCTGTAAAAGTGGTTGTAAACATTGCCCCTACGGTTATGATTCAAAAACAGGTAGGATCGCTGAATATCCCAAAAACTAGTCAATTCCTAGTTCAGGATAGCGTCCCTTATATTGTTTTAAAATATCCTTAATTTTTTGAATATCTGTATCCGCATCGCCAGTTGGCCAAAACAAACTGTGGAAACCACCTGTTTTTGAGGCAAAATCAATATAGGCCACATAAATTGGCACATTTGCATTTTGGGCAACATAATAGAATCCTTTTTTCCAGTTGGGATTGTAGCTTCTGGTTCCTTCCGGAGAAAATACCAAATACATGCTTTCATTTTCTTTAAAATAGCGAACAGCTGTATCAGTGAGGTTGTTTTTCTTGCTGCGATCCACTGGTATACCTCCAATGCATTTTAGAAACCAACCAAGTGGTCCCCAAAAAAGTTCCTTTTTCATGAGGTAGCGGCCCTTCACTCCGTATTGATAAAACGCCAAACGACCTAGAATAAAATCCCAATTAGAGGTATGTGGGCCTACAGCCACTACACACTTTTGAATTCCTTCAGGCGGATTCGGGTCCACTTTCCAACCAATCAGCCAAAAAATAAATTTTGCTACGAACTTCATGCGCTAAAGTTAAGCAATTCATCTTTCATCTATCTTTACAGCATGAAGTTAGTCAAAGAACTTAGCGTTGCCCTTTTTCTGGCCATGGTACTCTTGGGTACCTATTCGCTTGTTCCTTTTCTAGATATACCGCCAAAAAAAACTGCACAAATACCTGTTTTTCAAAATCAAGACTTTTGTTTCTCAGTGCTTCCTTTACAAATTTTTCAAAGTTGGATCTTAGAACAACAGCTTGAATCGAAAGATGTAACTGTACAAGAAAAAATTAGACAGCTTGTTCAACAAATGAAGTCAAAACAAAATCCAGTTTTGGAAGATTTTACATTTGATGTACACGGTGCTGTTGCATTTTATCAATTAGAAGAACCTCAAAATCCCTTTTCCTGTATTTATTTAGCCGGACACGGACAACAAAAAGGTTGGTTAAATGAGCAATATTATGGCATTGAAAGCGGGATGTTTTTTATTCCTGAAAAACTGAGCATTGCTCAACAAAACTACTTTGAAAAAAGCATCCAACAAATGCGTCTTCAAAACAAGACCTTTCAGGCTCGCCAACATTTATTTGAACTTAAAGACCAAACATACAAGCTACTTTGGGAAGAGCATGCTTTTTCTTTAATTCTTCCACCAAAGGCAGACGAGTCTATTCGCAAACTTGTACCAAATGGTTTCCATATAAGCACACCAGTTGCGCTGAGTAACTTAGGTCCTTCGTTCAGGTTTTTAGAAACTGTTCATGCCTGTTCAATCAATTACTATGGTGCACTCCTCAATGATGAACAAGCACTTGTGCTTGATTTTGAAACACTACTCACATTTAAAAACGCTAAAGCACGTGCAAATTTTGTTAAAGAATGTAAACAAAATTTTGCTAATTGGCAGTGGGCACCAAATTTTGTAAGGGTAAACGATGCGATTTATGCCATCAAGGAAGAAGGCCAAAATCATCTTTACATTTGCAGTAAACCTAAAGAATACATCAAAAATGGAGTTATTAAAACCCAAAGCAATACATTTCCAATCGTTTGCGCGGGAGAGCCCACACTCCTTACCAAACTAGACAATGCCGGCTGGGCGGCAGCAATTCTTGAGCTTTTTCCAATTTATCGAGGAATATCCGATTTCTCAGCAAGGACTGCTCATGTAAGTACCGTTGGAAATACCATCAAATGGGAGCTTAAAAAAGACTACTTTGCAGCAGGCGAATTTCTCAAGTTAATCAGTTCCGCACTTGAATAATAAAAAACCCCGCTGCGAACAACGGGGCTTCTCTATCTACTACAAACTAAAACCAAACATTATCTTATAAAGAGTAATTCTCTGAATTTTGGTAAAGGCCATAATTCATCCTCTACCAATAATTCTAGCTTATCAGCGTGGTATCGAATCTCGTCAAAGAGAACTTTGACTTGATCACAATAAGCCAATGCCTTTTGCTCAGCACTCTCTATTTTGTTCGCAACTTTACGTTGAGCTAACATTGCATCCGATGCTTCTTTCATTTTATTGATATGCATAGAAACTTTTTCAAGTAACTCAATTTGAGCTTTTGCTGCTGCTCTACCCGCTTTATCGCCAAGAACATTAATGAGTCCTTGTACATTCTCAATGAGTTTATTCTGATAAGTAATAGCGGCAGGAATGAAATAATTCTGCACGAGGTCACCCATGAGACGAGACTCAATTTGAATTTTAAGGATATAATTCTCAAATTCGATTTCAGCTCTTGCTTCTAACTCGCGTGGTGTAAGTACCTCCATCTCATCAAAAAGCTGGGTTACTTTTTTATCATGCCAAACTTTGAGTGCTCTTGGTGTATCTTTTAAGTTAGACAAACCGCGTTTCTCAGCATCTTTGACCCACTCTTCTCCATAACCATTTCCTTCGAAACGAATTTTCTTAGAAGCTTTGATTAAAACTTGTAATTCCTTAAGGATTGCCTCATCTTTAGACTCACCTTTTTCAATTCGCTTGTCAACAGCAATTTTGAAAAGACGCAATTGCTTAGCCATAATGGTATTCAAGACAATCATGGCAGAACCACAGTTCGCTGAAGAACCTACCGCGCGGAATTCGAATTTATTTCCCGTAAAAGCAAACGGTGACGTTCTATTTCGGTCGGTATTGTCTAGCAAGATTTGCGGAATCTTACCAATATTCAATTTGAGTTCAGTTTTATCCTGAGGCGTCATTTTGCCAGCCTTGATATTTTTCTCTAAGTCATCTAGCAACTGAGAAAGCTGGGTTCCAATAAAGGCAGAAATAATTGCTGGAGGCGCTTCATTTGCTCCCAAACGGTGGTCATTTCCAGCAGATGCAATTGCAGCGCGAAGTAAGTCAGCGTTATCATGAATAGCTGCAATGGTGTTGACAAAGAATGTTAAGAACTGTAAATTCGATTTTGGGTTTTTTCCAGGAGCCAAGAGATTCACTCCTGTATTGGTACTCAAAGACCAGTTATTATGCTTACCAGAACCGTTTACACCTGCAAATGGCTTCTCGTGAAGAAGTACGCGGAAATTGTGTTTGCGCGCGATTTTCTCCATGAGATCCATTAAGAGGAGGTTGTGGTCATTGGCCAAGTTACACTCTTCAAAGATAGGAGCACACTCAAATTGGTTAGGGGCCACTTCGTTATGACGCGTCGTGACTGGAATACCTAACAACAAAGACTCAACTTCAAATTCGCGCATGAAAGCGTTAACGCGCTCTGGAATAGAACCAAAGTAGTGGTCTTCTAATTGCTGTCCTTTTGCTGGAGCGTGACCGAAAAGTGCACGACCTGTAAGCATAAGGTCTGGGCGTGCATTAAACAACGCAGAGTCAATTAAAAAGTATTCTTGTTCCCAACCTAAAGTAGCATTTACCTTGGTAACATTTTTGTCAAAATACTGACAAACCTCAACTGCTGCCTGATCAACTGCATGAAGTGCTTTGAGCAAAGGCATTTTATAATCTAGAGACTCACCCGTGTAGGAAATAAAGATAGTCGGGATGCAAAGTGTTTTGCCGATGACAAACGCCGGTGAAGACGGGTCCCAAGCAGTGTAGCCACGCGCTTCAAAAGTATTACGGATTCCGCCGTTGGGAAACGAAGAGGCATCGGGCTCTTGTTGAACAAGCATGTCACCGTCGAAGCGTTCTATTGCTTTACCTGGACCAATTGGCTTGAGAAAAGCATCGTGCTTCTCTGCGGTAGTGCCCGTAAGAGGCTGAAACCAGTGGGTATAATGTGTGGCGCCTTTGGATATAGCCCAATCTTTCATTGCGCTCGCTACCTGATCTGCATATTTACGATCAAGGCGCGTTCCATTTTGGATAGCTTCCGTCATGAACTTATAAGTGTCAGAAGGAAGGTATTCACGCATGATGTCTTGGTGAAATACATTTTGACCGAAAAGATCCGAAAGTTTGCCATTGTAATCAATGTGCTTTGGTTCGCGGTGCAATACGTCTTGGTATGCTCTAAGTCTTTTAGTTGCCATTTTTATAAATTTTTTACAAAGGTACCCAATTTTAAGGGGGTAATTCAAAAATTTTTACATTTTTTTCAACATAACCCCCTAATTTTTAACATAAAATTAAAAAAACAATAATTTTTATTCATTTCAGCAAGAATGACCAATTTTGCAATATGGATAAAAATTGGTTGCTCACTTGCTTACAAAAAGAACTACCTGGCGAAGTAGCCCACGCCCCTTACAAGCGTTACCGCCAGACTTTTGAAGAAAAGTACGCTGCACATGAACGTCGACCTGCCGCAGTTGCCATACATATGTATCCAGAAAACAGCGCTTGGCATTTCATTCTCATCGAACGCAGCACCTACAACGGCCAACACAGTGGTCAAATGGCCTTTCCCGGCGGCAAACCCGACCCTACCGACCTACACCTCGAATTCACCGCAAGAAGGGAATCCTTAGAAGAAATTGGAATTAAGATAGATCAAGGGCAATATATTAGCTGCCTTTCAAAGGTTTGGATCCCGGTTTCAGGCTTCGAAGTCAGCCCCTTTGTATTTCTACACGAACAAGCACCTCTGCTCCAACCCGACCCGCGTGAAGTCCAAGAGATTATAAGTGTGTCCGTTTCTGATTTATTAGCCGATTCAAGCCTCACTTCAAAAGACATTGAAATTCCCGGCGGGCAAATACTAGAAGCTCACCCTTGCTTTCTGTTAAACAATAAAATTGTGTGGGGCGCTACAGCGTTGATGTTGAATGAGCTTAGGATCATGCTTCAATGAAAAAACCACTAAAGAATAAAAAGCTTAAAAAAACAAAAAGAGGAACAAACGCTATTTGTTCCTCTTTCTGCTAAACCATGCTAAAACTATAAAACTAAAACTACAACTATGAACTGTAATTATGGTGCAAATTTACAACCACATTTTGGATCTGCAAACTTTTGAATGTAAAATAATTGTTAAATTTTAATACCGCGCGTCATTTCGCGTTTTCCGGGAGGGCCAGGCAAGCCTTCTACACTCATTCCAAGACTCTTTAGATGCCTTTTGAATTGGCCTTGTGCACAATAAGTAACGAGTGCACCACCTGTTTTCAAGAGCGCATAGAGTTTTTCAAAAATTGGGAGTTCCCACATCTCAGCTTGTGCTCTTGGACCAAAAGCATCGTAGTAAATAAGATCAAAATTGTCTACAGATGACCAATCTTGAACAAGTGATTCCGCTTTGGTTAATTTAAAGTGAGAATGACAATCATGTGTTTGCTCAAACGGTAGCGACATCATTCGGGAATAAAAATCCAGTGAATCCGGATCATTTTCATATTTGATAGCTTTCCAAACCTTCTCTTCCACCGGATAAGCCTCTAGACCAACATAATTGACGTCAATGGTGTTTTCTTGGGCGTATTGAGCTGTAAGGAGCGCATTTAAGCCCGTTCCGAAACCAACCTCTAGTATATTCACTTGCTTTAATTCAGCTGACACATAACGCAAACCATTTTCAATAAAGACATGCCGTGCTTCTTGAACGCTTCCATGCATCGAATGATAGGTTTCATCTAGTTCAGGCACATATAATGTTGGAGAGCCGTCTGCTGTAAGGCGCAATTCTCTTTTCATTTTTTACGAATCAAATATAAGCCGTCTCTTATAGGCAACAACACCTTCTCCACACGTGCGTCTTGGCTAATTTTCAAGTTGAGAGCACGCAAGAGCACGCTATCTTTATCTTGGTGTTTAACGTCGAGCACCTTTCCGGACCAAAGCACGTTATCTATCAAAATAAACCCTCCGGAGCTAAGTTTCTCTAGCGCTTGTTCGTAATAAAGTGGGTATTGCTGCTTGTCAGCATCGATAAAAATAAGGTCGAAGGTAAGATCTAGTGTTGGAATGATCTGAGCAGCATTTCCGATGCGATAGTCTATTTGAGAGACATAAGCAGATGCTTCAAAATAAGCGCGAACTCTTGACTCGAGTTCTTCATTGACATCTATAGTTAG
>JAURNL010000122.1 GCA_030830205.1 Crocinitomicaceae bacterium
ATATGCCATAACTGAGTATTTTAGTATTAATTTATTGAGTTATTATAGGGTGCAAAAGTACCCAAAAATGGGCAAAAAGTAAAACTATTCAAAGAAAACCCTCACCATCTGAAAAAACCACTTATTATCGTTGGGACGCTGCTTCCCTATCTGGTTTTCATCGTATTTACTTAATCCAAATAAACCGGCCATATTACCTCCTCTAACGGCTATTTCAAGGTAACCGGCAGAGTTAAACCAAGCCATTTTATCGGCCACCGGCACATTCCCATAATTGCCACTCAACACTTCAATGGTTTCATTACGTGTAAAGACAATTTTGAAAGACCTGCCCTTAGCCTGTAAATCAAATTCTTCTTTACGAATATTCACCACTACATTCTCAAATTGATCTATAAAGAGAATTTGTCCTTCCATCCAATTTGGACCCGTGGTAGGTTGCATTGGATAAATTTCATGAATAGCATCAAAAGGTTCACCTGCATCTGCTAAATTACCTGAAGCAAAAAAATAAGCAATCGCTTCTACAATTCTATCTGTGATTTGAATAAAAGTGTTGGCATTTTTGCAATCTATTTTTACAATCTCCTTGGGCTTTAGTCCCAATATCATCGTCAAAAATCCATTGTCAGGTGTGATAAAAAAATGTCCGTTATAATGCGCAAACAACACATGATCTTGTGGATGTTGGAAAAAATTCACCATCACCATGTGCACAGTACCCTTTGGATAAAACTTTGCAGCATTATTGAAAATATAAGCACCTTGCTGATAATTCTTAGAAGATGCATAGTGGGTAATATCAGCAATAGTACAATTGGGAATGGTCGACAAAATCTGCCCTTTTAAAGCGCCAATGATAAAATCTTCTTGGCCTATATCAGATGTTAAAGTAATGATGGGCATATCTAAATAGTAACGAAAAAATAGACTTTATATTTTACCAATCAGCCTATTTAATCAAGCGACCATTTTGAAAGAAAAAGCCATGGGTAAGCTTATCCGCCAATCCAGGGAAAAACTTATTCATGAAAACCGCTCTTTTCCCTGTGAAAGTCAATACCAGCGTTCTTTTTCTCTGTTCGATAGAATGAATAATATGATCTGCACATTCCTCCGAACTCATCATCGCGCCCTCATCCATTGGAGACTCCCCTTGTGCTTTTGCATCCTTATCCAAAGCAGCGTTTCGAATATTTGAACTGGTAAATCCTGGACAAACCCACATCACATGAGTTCCAGAGCCGTATAATTCAGTTTTCAAAGCTTCCAACCAACCATTGAGCGCATATTTAGAAGCAGAATAGCCACTTCTTCCAGGCAATCCTCGGTATCCAGCGATACTAGATACACCCACAACTACCCCTTTGCGTTCTTTGATAGATGGCAATGCTGCCATTGTGGTATACACTGTCCCCCAAAAATTAATGTCCATAACCTGTTTCAATGTCTCTACTTTCACTTCACTCACCAGTGCTCTCATGGAAATTCCTGCATTATTGATGAGTACATCTATACCTCCTAATTGTTGAATAGCTGCTTGAATAAAAGCATCACAATCTTCTTTTTTACTTACATCTGCCGTAAAAATCATTAAATGTTCAGATGCACATTCTGACTCAAGTGCTTTTAATTTTTCAATATTTCTTCCGCAAGTAGCTACTTTGGCACCAAGGCCTAAAAACTGCTGCACCAAAGCTTTTCCAATGCCATCTGAACCACCTGTAATCACTATATTTTTACCTTGAAAATGCGACATAATAAAGGGTTTGTACAAATGTACTTGATATTTGAAGATGAACTACTTAGGTGTGTTTTTTCTAGTGGAAAATAAAGTTGTTCAATTATTTGGATAGTTTTCAATTATCCTTATTTTTGCACTCCTCAAAAGGGAAACGGTTAGATTCCGTAGCTCAGTTGGTAGAGCAATACACTTTTAATGTATGGGCCCTGGGTTCGAGTCCCAGCGGGATCACAAAGCTCCGACGCAAGTCGGGGCTTTTTTTATGCGAAGACGCGAAAGAAAGCCACGAAGTGGTGAATTTAAAGAATTGGCTGCGTGAATAGCTTGCTATTATAAGCAGACAAGAATTTAAATTGAACGAGCGAAGCGAGTGCTTTCTTGAGTGAACGAGAAACAAAAAAGCAACCAGAACACGAAGTGTTTTGGTTAGGGGCTTTGGGCTAGCTCAATGAGGTGGGAAGTCGGCGAAACACAGTGGAGCCGACAATCCCAAATCTTTGAGCATGTTTTCGTAGTATTTTGTACAGAATTCTGTGTGCGCCCTTAGATACTTGTTCAATTTGATTTATATCGTCGCAATAAACAAGCCATCGATCTCCATCCTTGAAATTATTTAATAGGACATTACGAGCTAGAGATATCTTGGCATTTGCCTGTTTAATTATTTTCGCACGTTTGAAGATAAGCATCTGTAAATATGTTGAGAAATGAGAGAAGTCAGATGATGACTCGCGCGCCATGAGTTGCTGAATTTGTTTAGTTAGTTCGCTAAACCGCTCAGATTCTTCATGATCCAGATTACATCTTTCAAGATGGTAGTTGTATGGAACTAATCTCCCAGATTCGATTGCGTCTCGTATAGTGAAAGCAGGTTTAAGAGGTAGTCCAAACGCATTTTCAATTCTCTTCGTTCCCTCAATGTCACCGAATCTTTCATATGTTGCGCTCAAACCGAGCCTTGCACCACAGTTTTCAAATTTTGAAGCTAAGTCAGAAGCCTGCGATTGACCAAGAGTATGCACTTCGTCTCCTACGACAAGCAGGTGGCTACCCACCTGAATACGTTTCACAAAGTCGTCAGTGACTGCAGTACCCAAAACGCTGATTGTGATTCTTGGGCCGAAACTTAAGTCGTTTCTAGTCGCATCCGATAGAGACAGCAACCAATCGCTTCTCTTTCCAAGGCTTCCCCCGGCAAAAAGTGGCTCAATCCCAATTTCCCGGCGAACCTCGGATGCCCATTGCTTCTGAAGTAATGTTGATGGAACTATGACCAAAGCAGGCTTTCCTTCGGAAATCCAATCTCTAATTGCCGAAATTGCCGAAATTGTTTTCCCCGCTCCGGTAACATGATCAATTATCCCAATGAATTTTTCTTGTTCCCAAGACTTCAGGACATCTATCTGATGTTGCATCAATTTCTTTGGTCCGGTTGCGCCTACCGC
>JAURNL010000014.1 GCA_030830205.1 Crocinitomicaceae bacterium
GTTACTGACACTGAACCAAGTCCGAAAGAACTGAAAACGCTGCATAAGACTATTAAAAAGCTCAGCGATGACCTCGAGCGCTTTTCATTCAACACTGGTGTTTCTAGTTTTATGATTTGTGTCAATGAACTAACAGAGCAAAAGTGCAATAACAGGCATGTGTTAGAACAGCTCACCATATTAATGTCTCCTTATGCACCGCACATTTGCGAAGAGATTTGGTCTCTACTACATCAAAATACGACAAGTATTTTTGATGCTAATTATCCTGTTTTTGACCCAAGTTATTTAGCAGAATCTAGTTTTGATTACCCCGTTTCCTTTAATGGGAAAATGCGCTTCAAGGCCAATTTAGAATTAGCTCTATCAATCGAGGAGGTTAAAACAATCATATTGGATAAACCTGAGACACAAAAATGGCTGGAAGGTAAAACCCCCAAAAAAGTGATAGTCGTACACGGGAAGATTGTCAATATTGTACTTTAAAAGACAATATTGAAAGATTTATGGGAATGGATCTAGTTAAATTTCGAAAAGAGATAGTAAACTTCCAGAATTTTTAACTTCTGTAATGAGTCCGTTAAGCGCAGTAGAGTGTGTGTGTATTTGCGCACCTCCTGCTAAATATCTTACCTCTGGCGCATCATTATGTAACTGCTTGAAATAACCCACAATGAAATGTTCATCGACAGCTGTTAACCAGCTACTCAGAACGACAGTTGGGCTGAGTCTTTCAATACAATCTACCAGAGAATCATAAGGTAGGCTTTGGCCCAGATAGTAAGTGTAAATCCCTTTAGATCTAAGTAAATACTGATAGAACAAGAGTCCGATTTCATGCCAATCGTGTTCAGGCAAGAAAAGAAGAACACTTTCTTTAGATTTTGGCGGTATAGGAAGTTTGTCTATTTCAGTAATAACCTTTTGACGTATCAAATTGGATATGAAGTGTTCTTGAGCGGCAGTGATGCTATTCACCAACCACATGACACCAATTCGGTCAAGGAAAGGGATGAGGTTTTCTGAAAACGTAGCTTCTAGTCCTTTGTTTTTGATGAGATCGTTAAGTGTATTCCGAAAAAGCTGTTCATCAAGTTCAAGTAAGGCTAATATGAGCTTCTCCTCGGCGTTGTCAATAGAGGAATTGAGCCTAATTTCTGACACCATATGATGAATAGCCGTTGTACCCATGGTGGCGATTTTAGATATTTTAAGCCCTTTTTTGTTCAATAAACTCACATTAAGTAAAAGGGATAAATCGGCATCGGTGTACGTTCGGATTTTGGTATCAGTACGATCTGGAATAAGAATTCCGTAGCGTTTTTCCCAAATACGTATGGTGTGGGCTTTGATACCCGTTAAAATTTCTATATCTTTTATTTTATACTCTGCCATTTGCTGTGTAGTCAAACCTTAACAACCTTGAACTTAGATTGTTCACATCAGCCGCAAAAATAAAAGTTTAAACTAACTTTGCAAGATGCAAATCAAAAGCGCAGAATTTACCATATCCAATACAGAAGTTAGCAAATGCCCATTAGATGGCAGACCTGAATTCGCCTTTATTGGTAGGTCTAACGTAGGTAAGTCCTCGTTAATCAATATGTTAACCTCAAAAAAAGGCTTGGCTAAAACTTCTGGAACACCAGGAAAAACGCAGCTCATTAACCACTTTTTAATCAATGAGCACTGGTACCTTGTTGATTTACCTGGCTACGGCTATGCAAAAGTAAGCCGCACCCAGCGCAGCGCATTTGAACGATTCATAGCAGATTTCCTGACAAAGCGCGAAACACTCTATAATATTTTTGTGCTTCTCGATGCGCGTTTAGAGCCTCAAAAAATTGATTTAGAATTCATGAACTGGTGCGGTGAAAAAGGATTGCCTTTCTCAATGGTGTTTACCAAAATTGACAAGTTATCGAGTTCTGCCCTTCAAAAAAACTTGGCCAAGTACAAAAAGGAGATGTTAAAAGTTTGGGCAGAGCTACCTCCGGTTTTTACAACCTCTAGTGAGTCAGGATTTGGTAAAGAACCACTACTCAACTATATTGAACAGATTTTAGCTTAAGGTCTAAGCTTCCTCTTGAAATTTCTTATTGAATTCCTTATTTTTGCCCAAAAGTATAAGCATTATGGGAAGAGCATTCGAATATCGCAGAGCAGCTAAAGAAAAACGTTGGGACAAAATGTCTAAAATGTTTCCTAAGCTTGGCAAAGCCATTACCATGGCAGCCAAAGAAGGAGGCATGGACCCCGCGACAAATGCCAAGTTGCGTACTGCAATTCAGAATGCGAAGTCTGAAAATATGCCTAAAGACAATATTGAGTCTGCTATTAAGCGAGCTGCTCAAAAAGATATTGCATCGTTTACAGAAGTAAACTACGAAGGCAAAGGACCACACGGTGTGCTTGTTTATGTGGAATGTGCCACAGATAACCCGACGCGTACAGTTGCAAATGTCAAGTCATACTTTAACAAGGCTGGTGGTGCAGTAGTGCCCAACGGATCCATGGAATTTATGTTTTCACGCAAGAGCGTATTTGAAATTACAAGGACTCCTGAGCTAGATCCAGAAATCCTTGAGTTAGATCTTATTGACGCAGGTTGTGAGCAAATTGATTTAGAAGAAGAACAAATTATTGTTTATGGTGACTACACTGCTTTTGGTACCATAGCAAAAGCACTAGAGGATATGCAAATAGAGGTACAAAAATCAAGCCTCAAACGCATTCCAACAAGTCCTGTTGAGTTTTCCGAAGAACAACTTGTAGACATCGAAAAAATGCTCGACAAGATAGAAGATGACGATGATATTCAACAGGTCTTTACCAATATTGCCTAATACACACACTAAAAACGCAAAATT
The DNA here is from genome assembly GCA_030830205.1 of Crocinitomicaceae bacterium. Classification (GTDB taxonomy): domain Bacteria; phylum Bacteroidota; class Bacteroidia; order Flavobacteriales_D; family Crocinitomicaceae; genus UBA952. The sequence goes on from JAURNL010000014.1 coordinate 2,871, forward strand.
TGCGTTATAATGCCATTCCTCATCCATGCGTACAAGTCTATATCTCTTCCTGACACTGCTTTTGCTCCTTTTGTCATGGGCTTGTTCGACTGAAAATAATACACCACTTAACCGTTTTTATCACCAAACTACCGCTAAATACAACGGGCATTTCAATGCCAAAGAATTGTTGCGCGTTTCTTTAAAAACATACCACGATAGTCGAAAAGAGGATTTTTACTCCATATTACCAGTATTCCCTGTCCCTACAGAAAAAGAAGTCAAAGGGATGTTACCTGCCATAGATACCGCAGTGGTAAAATGTGCCAAAGTGATACTCAATCACAGTATGCCAACTGCCGAGAACATGTTTTACAAAACTGTAGAATATAATAAATGGATTGATGAAAATTGGATTACAGTAGGGGAGGCATATTTTTACCGCCGTGATTACCAAAAAGCTTTAGATAACTTCCAGTTTGTAAAGCGTTTCTTCGACAAAGACCCTAGTGCATATGTGGCAAGTCTTTGGATTGCTCGAGTATATATTGAGCAACGAAAGTATGCCGATGCCAAACTCATTTTAGATGCACTTAATGAACGTGCTGAAATTCAAAACGACAAACAACTTACTGATTACATTCCATTTTTGCGAAATAAAAATCCGGAAGCTGGCCCTCAAATGTCAAGACAATTGCAATTTGAAATCCACCGAACTTATGCAGACCTTGCGCTGCGACGCCGTGAATACGATGTAGCGATCGAAGGTCTTGAAATGGCCATATTAAAATGCCCAAATGCCAAAGAAAAGGCGCGCCTTCATTATATTTTGGCACAAGTGATGCAAAATCAGAATCAGATGCCCGATGCAGCGCATCATTACGGTAAGGCTTTTAAAGCTGCAGCTGCCACGGATATTGCTTTTAATGCACGACTGAACCGAGCCATCGTAAGCGGAGACGACCGCCTTATGGGAGATTTGCAAAAAATGCTTCGCGACGCAAAAAACGCTACGTTTAAAGATCAAATTTACTATGCAATGGCACAGATGGAGCTCAATGCAGGTAATAAGCCCCTGGCTAAGTCGTATCTCACTTCATCAGCTTTTTATTCCAATAACAACAAACGCCAACGCGCCAAATCATATGAAACACTTGGCGATCTTTCATTTCAAGAAAAGAATTTTGTTTCTGCTCAAAAATATTACGACTCGAGTTCTCGTTTTATAACGGATGATTATCCAAACGGCGAGCAAATCAAAAATAAAGCCATTAAATTAGCCGATCTCGTTAAAGCCATCGAAACAGCTCAATTCGAAGACTCCGTTCAAAGAATTGCAGCGCTTTCTGAAAAAGACCGTGAAGATTTTCTAAAAGAAACGATTAAACAAATCAAACGCGACGAGCAACGACGCAAAGAGCTTGAGGCGGCAAAGCTTCTTGCCTTACAGCAAAGCCAACCGACCAACACCAATACCAACGCTAATAAATTTATTTTCAATAA
>JAURNL010000015.1 GCA_030830205.1 Crocinitomicaceae bacterium
AAATAAGGTATCGTAACCTTGCGCATCCGTCTGCCCATTCTGTCCATAATAGGAGATCTTACCAAAGTCGATTTGCAGGGCGATATCCTTGGGTACTACAAATTCAAAGTCAAAATAACCATTGGTTATACTGCTCTGACCGCGGTAAATACGATTGGTTTGTTGTTCGTATGCAATTACTGGAGAAGCTTCATCCTGCCCAAGCGTGTTCTGTATTTTTTTCTTGTCAAATACGGTTGGTGTAAGGATACCATTCCAATCAGATAGTATGGCACCATTAAAATCTTCTATATGACCTTTAATCTTTACTTTGCTTAACGCACGCAAGGTGTCAAGTTGTTGTGTTGGGTCTTGTCCATTAATACTGTCAGTTACAATTCGATAGCGAGGCAATGCCAAACGCAAGGCTGGGTCACCAATGAGCGTAAAACTTCGTTTATTGGAGGAGCTTACAGATGCTGCGTTTTTTGTCCTACGCGCCACCTCACCAAATTCGTAAGCTTCACCATTCGGGTAACGATTGAATACACGCTCAATAAGTTTAATACCGATATTACTATTAACACCAAAATAAACCGAACGTGTGGTAGTAAGCATAGCAATAGCCCCGCCTGTAGGGTTCAAATAGACATATTCTCCGGCAGAAATACGCTCAGGGTCATCAAAACGTGTGAACTCACATGTGGCAGAAACAAATAGATGAAGGGCATGTATATTACTCCAGCTATTGATTTGATCGATATCTACCACGCGTTCCTCTGCCAAACCTACTTCCCCACCGTGCCCAATATAATTGGCAACAAGTACACCTCGTTGTATATTGGCATCAATAGCATTTTCCATGGCTGGAAAACGCTCCCCACCGGCTGTCACTACTTTAGGAAATGCATCCATGTAGAGTTTGTTGTAGTTGATCTCAGGGTTCAACATTTTGGAGATCTCATATTGTGGCTCTGCATCTGTATTGATAAAATAACCGCCCTCACGATTATCTGTCATAATCATATACTGATTTCGCCAATCTCCAAACGTTTTATCTGTTTGAGTCCCCATGCAACAAGAATTCGTGACAGGATAAAAATTCGAACCGTTTTTCATATAGTGCTCAATTTTATCAACCATCTGTTTGGCCTGTAAGGTGCTACTCACTATCATCCTACCTACGGCAATATCCATCATATCTGCTGCACTCATTGATTCCGCATCATCGAGAATTCCAAAAAAATCATCGACAACCATAGCGTCAATAGCATTTTCACTTGTAGCCATTTGATAAGTGACTATGAAATTGTTGTTGTTAGGCTCTCTATTTTTTGGATCAAAAGTTCCATCCCCAAAAAGCAAAAGATACTTGGTTTTAAACTGGGGTCGTTCAGAAGAGCACGGTCATAAAACATTTTTACAAAACGACGGATCGCCCCTGGGTCCTGCATACCCGAGCTAAATTCATTAAAAATTGCTTGTGTTAATGCTACGTGTACAGTTAGCCCATTTGCTCGGTGTAAGTCGGCAAGTCTATTTGCCTCCGTAACGAAGTCTGGATGTGTAACAATCAAATAATCAGCCAATGGAAGTTGATGCAAATTTTGATAGGATAAGGCACCTACTTTTTCAGGAGTAAAAAACGACGATCCATTTGCGACAACAAACTCTTTGTACGAAGCCGATGTTTTAAAAGAAATTTGGTTTCCTTGAGCATTGATAGGAACACGTACAGGAAGATGTCGGTCACTGATATCCCAAACAAATGTATTCGCATTTCCATTACTTATTTCATAAGCGGCAATAGTTGAATTTGTAGACCATTTAGCTACTCGAAAATTGAATTGTGACCCTACAAAAACAAGATTACGTTGTGCAATGATTAAAATTCGATCCAGATAAGTAACTACGCTGGGATTTAACCGATTTACTGTTAGGTTTAAGTTGAGACTTGAGCTCGGGGTTGAATCTGCACATTGAAGGGTCCCGCGTTGGTAATATGACCCTGAGTGAGGCATCACCATTTGACCAATTAATTCAGAACCATTTTTGAGTGTGATTTGGTTTCCTGTAGTTCTTGAATTAGAGGCATAACTCACTTGATAACGAATTGGCGCTGTTGCTATATTTGGAATCGAAAAATTAAAATTTTGACTGAGGTTAACATCAAATTCTTCTCCATACCAACGCTGCCCGCCTTTAACTAAATTTTCTAGATCATTTTCATAGATATCCCGATAGTCATAGGCCGTAACAGTTGTATCTGCGGGGTTATCAATTACTATTCCATCTTGTATTCGCAATGGTGCAATATCTGAACCCACATATATAAAATAATAAGAAAGATCAGAGTACGGATGTCTCACTTGGTTGAATTGATTTCCACCAGATAACTCCCAACGATGTGCTCCCCAACCATAGAATAAAATATAATCATTGGCGTCAAAGCTACCGTCGCCTTCTCCACTTATAAAAATGGCATTCTGCGCAATATCATCTGTAATTTGAGTTGAATTCGATTCAGGAATGACTCCTTCACCATTACCAAAAATATGAATATGAGCAGGATTCAAATTTGTCGTGTTGAAGCCACATGCATCTAAGAAAGCTTTATCAATTTTATATATTCCATCTCTGTTGACCGCGATACGGTACCATTGACCACTGGTATTTCCTAATACTGACGAACTCACATAATCTTTGTTCTGGATGCTTACCTTGTTTTTGAAGCGATAATCTAAACGAGTTAGGCGTTCGACCTTTCCATTTTTGGTGCGCAAAGGCAGTATGTAACACGAAAAGATTGGCTGCCCCGCTTCTGAAACTATTTTGGCATCAATTTGAGCTTCTTTATTGAATGTAATTCCAAGGTGCTCATAAATGACTTGTTGGGCTTTAGGGAGAGGTTCGTATATGGTAGTTAATATTTCCACCTCTTGAAATAGATTACTGTGTTTTTGCTGTATTGCAGCAAAAGGCTGACCATTATCTAAACCAAATCCTTTGACCGTTTGGAGCTCAAAGCTATTTTCACCCCAATTTATCATTACCCTGTCTGACCATTCTAGTTCAATTGACTGAACCTGTGCCACAAAGGTTAGATTTACTGATAGAAAGAAAAAAAGTAAGCTATTGCAAAAATAATTCATGAAACTTGGTGTTTTTAGCGATAGAAAAACGTCAATTTATTTAATTTATTTGAATAAATATTCGATATTTGTAACCTTTGAAACCTGAATAACGTTAAGATTGTTCGTGCTAAAACCAACTTTCGTGAAAATAGTAAAACCGCTTCTAGTCGTCCAGATCAGCCTCATTACCTTGATAATGAGCACAATATCATGGGCTCAAGACCCTACTTTTACGCAATTCTATGCCAATCCTACCTATCTAAATCCAGCACTTGCCGGTTCTTCAGGTTGCCCTAGAGTTTCGTTAAATTATCGTAATGAATGGCCTCAGCTTACAGGTAATTATGTAACCTATGCGGCTGCTTACGATACATATGCCAAAAATATATCTGGGGGTTTTGGTCTACTCGCAATGCATGACATGCAAGGACAAGGCACCATCCAAACCTCAATGATTGGTGGTATCTACTCCTACAATGCAAAAGTTACACGTAAATTTTCCATCATGTTTGGAGCGCGAGCTGCCTACTTTCAAAAATTTCTCGATTGGGATAAACTTACCTTCGGTGATATGATTGATCCTCGACGTGGATTTATCTACCAAACAGGAGATGTACCAAGAGGTAATGGACGCAGAGGTTTTTTTGACGTGAGCTTTGGCGCAGTAGGTTTTACTAAAAACTTTTACTTCGGGGTGGCCGGACATCACCTCAATCGCCCAGATGAATCCATGATCCTAGGGGAATCACGTTTACCAATTCGCATGACCGGACACATGGGTGCTAATATCAAAATTGGCCAAAGAGGACGCTACTCCAGTACTACCTTTTTATCCCCGAATATCATCTATCAATATCAAAATGGGTTCCAAGAACTGAATTTAGGTGCTTACCTCAAATACGAGAACTTTACTATTGGTGCATGGTACCGAAATCGCGATGCCTTTATTATGACCGTAGGTATCAACACCGATAAATTCAAAGTAGGATACAGTTACGACCTTACAGTTTCCAAATTGGGTAACGGAATTTCAGGTGGTTCTCATGAAGTTTCCATGGGTATCAACCTTAAGTGTAAAAAGAAACCAAAAAACTTTAGAAAGACGTCTTGTCCGTCATTCTAAATGTAACCAATGAATAAAATTGAACTTTACGTTATAAACGCATAAAATATGAAGCGATTGATTCAAAACATTCTCGGAATTGCACTAACAAGTATGTTGGTGCTTTCTTCGTGTTCTAAAGAGCGCTCTACAGCCACTGGTTGGGAATTCAATAACTACAAAAATGGTGGTTTTGAAAAATTTGATGCTCGCGAACAAGAAACTGGTCCTGGATTAGTCATGATCGAAGGCGGTACATTTACGATGGGCCGCACAGAACAAGACGTGATGTCTGACTGGAATGCTCGTGCCTCACGAGTAACTGTTGCCTCCTTCTATATGGACCGCACTGAGGTGACTAACTTTCATTGGTTAGAGTATATGTACTGGATGCGTCGTGTTTATTACAAAACATACCCGCATGTTTACAAAAAATGTTTACCAGATACACTTGCTTGGCGTTCTGCACTTGGCTACCGTGAAAAATACGTTAATTACTATTTACGCCACCCATCTTACCGTGACTATCCTGTTGTTGGTGTTTCATGGTTACAAGCCAATGACTTCTGTAAATGGCGTACAGACCGGGTTAACGAAGCAATATTAGTTCGAGAAGGTATTCTTAAATGGCACTTCGCCGATGAAGGATCTACCGATGTAGGTGCTGCCAATAATTCCAACTATGATAAAAAATATGCCTCTGTTCCTCAGAACATGTTCTCTACAGAGAATTATTTGAACGGTAATTATACTATTGAATCTGATGGTGGTTATGTCCTGAACAAAGACAGCAAACCAAAACCAAAAGTTGATTCAAAAACCAAAAGATCAGTTCCGCGTGATCCATATCAACTTGAGAACTACGACCCTATCTATGCAGACATGGACAACGGTCGTTTAGGAACGCGCCCTGTTAAAATGGAAGATGGTATCTTGCTGCCTTCTTACCGACTACCTACAGAAGCAGAATGGGAATTCGCCGCAATGGGTCTGATTGGAAACTTAGATCCTAACTCTGAAAACATCAACGACCGTCGCATTTATCCATGGGATGGCCACTACGTTCGTCAAGAAGAAGAACAATTTGCAGGAGCTATCCAGGCAAACTTCATGCGAGGAAAAGGTGACATGATGGGTGTTGCAGGTCGTCTAAATGATGGCGCAGATATCTCGGATCGTGTAGATTCTTTCTGGCCAAATGATTACGGTCTATACCACATGGCTGGTAACGTTTCAGAATGGGTAATGGATGTGTACAGACCGCTCACCTCTGAAGTAGCAGATGGATTTATGCCGTTCCGCGGTAATAAATACCAAACACAACTCTTAGTACCAGATGGTCTATATGACAAGCCTGTAAAAGCGAATGAAAATATTTACGACGTTCATGGAATGAAAGAATTTGTAAATGAATTCGCTCGTGTAAAATATCTTGCACACGCTAACAAGAAATACAGCCAACAAGCGGGAAGCAACTATCAATCCAACATGTCTACAAATGGTGCTACCCAAGATACAAATAACGGCACTAACGATACTGCTGCCGCTCAAGGTGCTCCAAAACCTGGTGTTGTCAACAATGCGCCGATGAACTCACGCATCTATGCAAAACAAGATCCGCGTAAATATCAATTCAACGCGCCATCTAATTACTACATCTCTAATAACTCGCAATTCACCTCGCAAGAGCGCATGCAGTTTGAGTTTTTAGATACTTTAAATATCATGTTAGATACGGCTATCGCCCTTCACAACCAAGGACGCACTATTGCTGCTTCTGCTTATATTGAACGCGTTCTATTCAATAAAGATCTTCCATCTGAAATTCAAGAAGGTGCTAAAAAACAAGATTTACTTGAACTAATGGCGTTGGCTTTTGATTACAACGAACCAACAGCATATCTTGGTATTGACACTGCTCTTTTCAGTCGCGATTACTTAGAGCGTAAATTCTTATCTTACAGTACTGACCCAACGATCACTACTTGGATCATGACACTTCGCAACGGATTAAGCGAATTCATCACTACAACAAAAGGTAGTCAACGATGGAGAGACGTTACCGTAGAAGAGAATGCAGGTCGCTTAAATTATCGCAAAGATGATTACATTGATTATTTAGATGGCGACCTCGAGTCTTCTATCTATTACAACAATGCCAAGAGAATAGAAGATATCAATAGCGGTGTTCGCGATCCGAAATTAGTCATGTATCAGAGTGAACACGAAAACAACAATCTCATCAATGATCCAATCAACTCTGGTAAATCGGGCTGGCCTACTACACTCATTTCTGACAAGAGCCGAGTTTACAAAGGAGGTTCATGGGCAGACATGGCTTATTGGCTCGCTGTAGGAAATAGACGTTTCCTAGACGAAGACAAATCATCTGCTACTATTGGTTTCAGATGTGCTATGGACCGCATTGGAAGTTCTCGACGACCTGACATTAAAGAATAACTTATTCAACATAGAATATTTAAAAAGCCCGACTTATCGGGCTTTTTTTTTGCAACTTTGCTTTATGGATAAATGGCTTTCTATTTTTGACGACTGCACAGGGGTAAGTACTGACTCCAGACAAATTCATCAAGATTGTTTATACGTTGCACTCAAAGGCGAAAATTTTGATGGTAACGCTTTTGCAAAACAGGCCATCGCTGCAGGGGCCAAATATGCAATTGTTGATGACCCTGAATTTGCGAACGAAAAAAATATTTTCCTAGTCGCAAATGGTCTTGAGTTTCTTCAAGCTCTTGCTCACTCCCATCGATTGCGTTTTGACATACCAGTAATAGGAATAACTGGTAGCAATGGAAAAACGAGCACAAAAGAACTCGTAAATTGCGCCCTACAAACCCAGTTTTGTGTGCTTTGTACCGAAGGAAATCTCAATAATCATATTGGTGTTCCTTTAACACTACTCAAACTTAACGCTCAACATGAAGTTGCGATTATTGAAATGGGCGCCAACAAACTTCTTGATATTGATGAGCTATGTCGAATTGCAAAGCCAACGATGGGACTCATAACTAACATCGGTAAAGCGCACCTTGAAGGATTTAAAGATTTTGACGGTGTTCTCAAAACAAAATCAGAGCTATACGACCATGTAGGTAAAGTTGGAGGTGATCTTTTTGTGAACGCTGATGATCATATCCTCATGGCTGCAGCGCAGAATAGAAAATTGACAATTCATTCTTTTGGATCAACTAATGGCCAGCTCAAGGGAGTTCTCAAAAAACTTGACCCCTTTGTCCACCTATCATGGACCTATCAAGGATATGACTCCCCTATCCTAGACACTCAAATGATTGGTAAATATAATTTTTACAATTTCTTAGCAGCATTAAGAATCGGAATGTATTTTCAAATCGAACCAGATAAATTGAATGCTGCCATT
>JAURNL010000016.1 GCA_030830205.1 Crocinitomicaceae bacterium
ATTCCAAGCCTCAAAAGGCCCAAAAATCAACTATTGAATGCCTCTATCATGAGCGTATTAAGTGTGCTTTTACTGACTTTGAGTTTTTTCGAAATCCGCTCTATTCCGAATGAAATCGCAAAATACAATCATTTCTGGAAGCGTTTTGCAGTGATAGAAAAAGCAGCATTAAAGGTGTACCAACTGCCTAAAGGCAGCTCGAATTTGACCATTTATAACGAAGTGAAATCACACGGGCTACCCAAATGGCATCGCATGCTCGCTCTTGTGCAGCAACAATACGAACTTGAGTTACCCCAACAACTGCTCCAACGCAATCGGATCCTAGAGAATTACTGTAAGGCCAGAATAAAGTCTTATGAGGTGATTTGCGAATCGCTGCTCCATCCCAAAGAAAATTACGATTACGCATTAAACTATTACAACCAATACATCATGAATTTACTTGAAGAGATGGCGGCCTTATCGCAGCAATAAATTCCAAAAATCACAAATGACACCAACCCCCGAACACAACGCTAAAATTGCCAAACTGACTTTTGCAGGTGTTTACCCTCATTATGTAACAAAGGTTTTAAGAAAAGGAAGAACAGAAGAAGAGTTGCGGGTTGTAATTGAATGGTTAACTGGTTTTGATTGTCAAAAACAACTACTTTTAATTGCTGAAAAAGTCACCTTTGAAACGTTTTTTGAACGCGCCTATCTGCATCCGAATGCGCACCTCATCACGGGGCTCATCTGTGGCTATCGCATTGAGGAACTAGACAACCCTTTGACGCAAAAAGTACGTTATTTAGACAAACTCGTCGACGAATTGGCAAAAGGCAAGGCAATCGAGAAGATATTGAGAAAATAAATTTTAAATGAAAATAACCATTATAATTAGTCTATTGACTGTCTTGATCTTAGGCTGCGGAAAAATAAACACACCAAATGCGGAGGCGGAAAAGCTTTTTGGTACTTGGCGTTTTGTGTCAAGTTCAGGCGGTTTTTCGGGTGCAGGAAATGCGAGTTTTGATGCTACTGATACCTACGAATACAAAGAAAATGGCACGTTTTCGCACCGCAAAGATGGACAACTTATAGATCAAATGAATTTCTCGTTGCAATTGGGAACGAGCATTACAGGCCAGACCGATCAACTTATGATTCATTATGGACTAGTAGGATACAGTCAATCTTTTCAAATCCAAAATGACACCTTGTTTTTAAGTGATGAGGTTTACGACGGTTTTCAGTATGTATTTGTAAGGGAATAGTATTTTTGTAAAAACCTTTTGATATGAGTGATATCAACATAGACAACTACCTCGATAGCCATTATATCCATAGAAGTAATTGGTTGCGAGCGGCCGTTTTAGGTGCCAATGACGGTATTATCTCCGTTTCGAGTTTGGCAATCGGTGTCGCCGCCGCAAGTTCTACTAGAGAACCGATTATTTTGGCAACAGTTGCCGGTTTGGTTGCTGGTGCGCTCTCTATGGCGGCTGGTGAATACGTGTCGGTAAGTTCGCAGATGGACACCGAACATGCCGATATTGAAAGAGAAAAGCAAGAGCTTGCCGAAATGCCCGATGAAGAATTGCAAATTTTGGCGGCAATTTACGAGCAGCGTGGACTCAAGAAAGAAACGGCAATGCAAGTAGCTGTCGAACTAACAGCACATGACGCCTTGGCTGCCCACGTCCGCGACGAGCTAGGCATTAATGAAATCACCCAAGCCAACCCCATTCAAGCGGCATTAGCTTCGGGAGCAGCCTTTACTGTTGGCGGTATCTTTCCATTGTTAGTCATTTTATTTGCACCGCTCAAAGGCATGGAGTTTTGGTTGTATGGCTTTACCATCCTTGCCTTGGTTTTACTTGGTGCAACTGCCGCACGCACAGGAGGTTCACCAATCTGGAAAGCGGTTATGCGCATTACTATTTGGGGTACTATCGCTATGGCACTATCTGCAGGTGTTGGTTCTTTATTTGGGGTCAATGTCTAAGATTCAAGAAATATTAAACAAGGTCCCTGAGGAAAGAAAAGCGTCTTTCTCAAAACTACATCAGACGATTGTTGCTAACCTACCAGCGGGATTTGAATCCGGCATCAGTTACGGTATGTTAGGTTACGTCATTCCACATAGCCTTTATCCTGCAGGTTATCATTGTAAACCTTCCGAACCGCTTCCATTTGCAAGTTTAGCTTCACAGAAGAACAGTATTAATTTCTATCACATGGGTATATATGCCAATCAAAAATTATTGGATTGGTTTGTTGCGGAATATCCGAAACATTGCACACAAAAACTTGACATGGGTAAAAGCTGTATCCGTTTCAAGAAATGGGATCAAATTCCGATCGAACTCATAGGTCAACTCATGCAAAAAATAAGCGCTGCAGATTGGATTGAGATGTATGAGCAGATGCTTAAAAAGTAAAGTCGTACCTTTAATTAAAATTCAATACATGTCAGAAGAATTACAAAAATGCCCTTCGTGTGAATCACCATATGGATACGAGAGTGGAGAAAATCAGTACACTTGTCCAGAATGTTCCTTTGAATGGAATCCAGCGGATATAGCCTCTGCAAATGAACTAGTAGTCTTAGATGCTAATGGCGCACGCTTGCAAAATGGAGATTCCGTTGTTGTAGTCAAAGATTTACCTGTCAAAGGCGCGCCAAAACCCGTAATAAAAGCCGGTACAAAAGTCAAAAATATTCGTCTCAACGACGGTGATCATAACATTGATTGTAAAATAGATGGTTTTGGTGCTATGGGCCTAAAGTCTGAATTTGTTAAGAAAGCATAAATTACTCATCATGAAAGGATTATTCGTTTTCATTGCATCATCCTTGATATTTACTGCCTGTACGCGCACTTCTTGTGATAATGCCCAAGCAGCAACCATTGAAGATTATACAGGGCTAGACGGTTGTGGTTTAGTGATTAAATTAGAAAGCGGTGAAGTGCTAGAGCCGATGAATCTTAATGATTTCAACATATCACCTACAGACGGCATGAAAGTTTGGGTCAAGTATCATCAAGCGGAAACTTTCATTGGTAGCATTTGTATGGTTGGGCCAATTGTTGAGATTGATTGCCTCACCAAACGATAAGTAGAGATGCGCATTTGGGAGAAGGTAATACTGGCTATCCAAATATTGACAACAGCAGGCATGTTGTACAATGATTTATTTCCAACGGTTTTCTTCTCTTTACTGATTAATTCAATTTTATTCTTACAAACCTTGACTACATTCGCAGTAGTCTATTTCATATTTCAAAATAAAGAGTTACCTATTCAGCCCCGTTACTTAGGAGTTGTATCTATGTCGATTTTGGGCTTCGCACAACTTTTTTTAACCAATCATTTTCCTTTTCCATTTCTTGACGGCTTCATTTTAGTACCTGTTGTCATTTTCTTCCTTTACCTCAGTATCAGAGTCTTCAAACAGAAATCATTGCTTAGCCTCTGGTTGATTACTTTATTACCAACCCTACATGCCTTAGTTGTTTTAAGGATATTTTTTTACTAAACTATTTATAAGATGAAACTTAAAGTTTTTTACACGCTTATTATTCTACTTTCGCTCCTCACTTCTTGCGAGAAAACGACTTCCTTTTCTTATGAAATGGTGAATCAAAGTGCATCAACAATTTATTTGAATGGCACAAACATCATTACTAATTTTCCCATAAACGATAGCATTAGCCCTGGCCAATCAAAAGAAGTTGCGGTATGGAGCAAATTTGGAAAACAAACAGAGCTTTTGAATCCTCAAGCCATTTTTGGTACGTCATTTGTAGTGACCAATACTGATGGCGATACGCTACAAAAGGACATCAATTCCATTTCCAATTGGAATGCAGTTATTGACGAAGCGCGTGCTGTGGCCATTCATGAATATTCTTTTGAAATAAATGAGATAGATTTTAATTGATTAATAATGCACATCCCAATACTCAATGATATCCTGATTATACTTCTTTCAGCGGTTTTCATTGTTTATTTCTTGAAAAAGTCTAATCAGTTTATTTGATTGAGCAAATCAACTTTTCAACCCATCAGCCGAACTAGGTAATTATTGGCTTTGGGGGCTGATGATGTCATTCCTGAGGAATACGAAACATCATTGCAAATTTTCACCAAAGTACTGGGCCAATTTGATACCGCGGAAAGTGAAATCAATGAAATTGCAGAACGTGTGCGAAACGATCATTATCAGCTTTTCCTTCAATATAAAAATGTCAAATTTGATTCTTGACAGCGGCCGTTCTTGCTATGAAGTAAGGGTTTAGCAAGTTGGCTTTGTTATAGTAGAGGGGTTCTTCCGTTATTGCATGAATAACTTCTCCACCAAGTGCCTCTAAAATGGCTTGTCCAGCTGCGATATCCCATTCCATAGTAGGTGCAAAACGAGGGTATATATCCGCATTTCCTAGGGCTAAGTCAAAGAATTTGAGAGCTGATCCTTTTTTGATAAAATCGATTTGATGACCTTTTTCTTTTAAGGCATTGATAAATTGTAAGACAGGACCACTGTGGTGACTTCGTGAACAGGCCATAATCATGGGCTTGTTGATGTGCTTTGGAATCTTGATTTCTTGCCAATTTTCTAGGATATGAGCCTTATCGAATGTAAAAACAAATACTCCTATAGCTTTGGCACCAATGATTATTTTTTGTTCAACAGGAGAAGCAATAAGCCCAAAAATAGGGTTCCCGTTTTCAATTAAGGCAATATTTACAGCAAATTCGTCATTTCTTTTGATAAACTCTTTAGTTCCGTCCAGGGGGTCAATGCACCAACAAGTTGTCCATTTTTGCCTAATATCAAAAGGGTGCTTCTCTGTTTCCTCTCCTGTGATTGGAATTCCAAGCGGCGATAAGTGTTGTTCTATGATGCGGGAAGAGGCTAGGTCCGCTTTGGTTACTGGCGAACCATCGGATTTATCTTGAAATGAAAATTCTTGTTGGTAAATCTCCATGATCGCTTTGGAGGCTGCAATGGCGGCTTCTATTGCAATGCGATATGGTAGAGGCCAGTTTTTCAATTGAGGTTCATTTCAGGGACTATGTCTGGAACAACCAAATCACCTTCAGTTTTGGCAATGATTTCATCTACACTTACACCAGGAGCACGTTCAAGTAGGTAAAACTTCCCCTCTTTGATTTCCATTACAGCCAATTCAGTTACAACCTTTTTGACACATCCAACACCAGTGAGAGGTAAAGTACAGGCCTTCAGTATTTTGGATTCTCCCGCTTTATTGCTGTGCATCATGGCCACAATAATATTTTCTGCCGAAGCAACTAGATCCATGGCTCCGCCCATCCCTTTGACCATTTTACCCGGAATCTTCCAGTTAGCAATGTCTCCATTTTGAGATACCTCCATTGCGCCCAAAACCGTAAGTTGCACATGTTGTCCGCGGATCATGGCAAATGAAGTAGCTGAGTCAAAAAATGAAGCGCCATCTCGGGTGGTAATGGTTTGTTTACCTGCATTGATAAGGTCTGGATCTTCCTCTCCATCAAAAGGGAAAGGCCCCATGCCAAGTACACCATTTTCAGATTGAAATTCTACTTCAATTCCTTCTGGAATGTAGTTGGCAACAAGCGTAGGAATACCAATGCCAAGATTGACATACCAACCGTCTTGCAGTTCCTGAGCAATGCGCTTAGCAATACCGTTTTTATCTAGAGCCATATGATTAGTTTTTGGGTCGAACAGTGCGCTGTTCGATGCGTTTTTCGAATTTTTCTCCTTTGAAAATACGTTGTACAAAAATTCCAGGTGTATGGATTTGGTTGGGATCAAGTGTGCCAGCAGGAACTAGTTCTTCGACTTCTGCAATGGTTATTTTACCAGCCATCGCCATCATAGGATTAAAATTACGGGCAGTTGCTTTGTATATAAGGTTTCCTTCGGTATCTCCTTTCCAAGCTTTGACTATTGCGTAATCAGCGGTTAGTGCACTTTCTAGTATGTGGGGCTTTCCATTAAACATACGTACTTCTTTACCTTCGGCTACTTCTGTTCCATAGCCAGCTGGGGTAAAAAATGCTGGAATACCAGCTCCACCGGCACGACATCGTTCTGCTAAGGATCCTTGCGGAATGAGATCAACCTCTAATTCTCCACTAAGCATTTGACGTTCAAATTCATCATTTTCTCCAACGTATGAACTGATCATCTTTTTGACTTGTTTACCTTGTAACAAAAGCCCTAGTCCGAAATCATCAACACCGGCATTATTAGAAATACAGGTTAGATTTTTAACGCCCATCTGAACGAGTTGCGCAATTGAATTTTCCGGAATTCCACATAGACCAAATCCACCAACCATGAGTGTCATGCCATCTGTAATTCCTGCTAGTGCTAGTGCTGGGTTTTTAACTACTTTATTCATTTTTTAAAATTCAAATGGTACTTCTGATTCATCGACTGATTCGGGTTGCGGGGCTGCCGTGCAGTCATAGACCGACGGGTCGTAATCCGATGGGGGGTCGAAGTCTCGGGTAGATAATGCAATTCCAGGGTCTTTATAAACTTTTTGCATAAAATATCCATAAATAGGTAAGGCCATACGCCCACCTTGTCCCCAAGTCATTGTTTTAAAACGTACGGCACGGTCCTCTGCACCAACCCAAACACCAGTAACCAATTCTGGAGTTATTCCCATAAACCAGCCATCTGAATTGTTTTGAGTGGTTCCTGTTTTACCAGCAGTTGGTGCGGTGATACCTCCCCAGCTTCTACCTCCACGCAGGCTTCCAGCCGTACCCTGATTGACCACCCCCTTCATCATCTGAAGCAGCTCGAAGGCTACAGTTGAATTAAGAGCTTGTTCTCGGTGTTCGGTCGCACTATAGATTACTTTACCATTTCGGTCTGTGATACGTTCAATGAATGTTGGACGAATATAAATACCATTGTTTGGAAAGACACATTGCGCAGCGACCATTTGCAATAAAGAAAGGTCCATACTCCCTAAACACATAGATGGGACTACATCATTAGGGTTCAGTTCAATTTCCATCTTTTTAAGTAGCTTCTCAATTTGGAAAGGCCCTCCTGTTTTTTGAACAGGGTTGAAACTACCCATCCGACCCATGACCGCCACCGTGACCTTGTTCGAAGACTTAGCGAGTCCATCGCGAACGTTTGCAGCAGCAGGCCCAGCGGGGCAATATTGGCTAACTACTTTATTGGTACGATGGTCAACGATATTAAGGCAGTATTCATCTGTAGAAAAACTAGTACAAGGATTAACAACTTTCATTGAAAGCGCAGCAGCATATACAAAAGGTTTGATTGTTGAACCAACTTGTCGCTTACCTTGTCTGACATGGTCGTACCCAAAGTGCTTAAAATTAATACCTCCTACCCATGCTTTCACAAATCCACTACGAGGATCAATAGAAACCAATCCAGCATGTAAAAATGCTTTGTAGTATCGAATAGAGTCATTGGGACTCATGATGGTATCTTTTTCACCTTTAAGGCTAAAAACAGTCATTTCTACAGGTTCATTGAAGTTAGTATTGATGTCGGCTTCAGATAAACCTTGGGCTACAAGCTTTTTGTAACGATCCGAATTGTGGCGAGCAGAGGTCATGATCTGCTCCACAATTTCAGGTTTAATACTATTTGAAAAAGGATAATTTTTTAAACCTTTATTGTTGATGTCAAATTGAGGTTGCAGCTCTTCAAAAATATGACGTTCCACTGCTGATTCAGCATAGCGTTGCATAGTTGGATTGAGTGTAGTGTATATCTTGAGCCCATCTGCATCAATGTTGTAAGGATTTCCATCTTCTCTCAAATATTTAAAGGATCCATCGGCTTTTTTTGCAAGTAAGATGGATTGTACTTCCGTACGCAATTCTTTCCTGAAATAAGGAGCCAGACCTTCCTTGTGATCTAGGGAACGGTATCTTACGATGATTGGAGTTTTGATGAGTTTGTTATATTCTTCCCGTGTAATTTTAGTACGAAGTGCTTCATTTCCTTTTTCGCTATTTTTGAGCCATTGAAATAAAACTTGATTGCGTCTTTCATGAGCAGTAGTAGAGTCTTTGGACCTTGCAACTAAGATATCTGCTTTAGAAACCTCTGCAAGAGCAATGCCTTTTTTATCTGCGATGATAGCCCGATAGTTTCTAATCTGATAGCTATATGGGTTGTAGATGGTTGGATTCTTACATAATCCAACCAGTGTAGCAGCTTCAGATTTGTTTAAATCTCTGGGCCTTTTATCAAAATATACGCGGGAAGCATTCTCAATCCCTACCGCATTATACAAGAAATCAAATTGATTGAGGTACATCGTTATGATTTCCTCTTTTGTAAAGCGCTCCTCTAAGCGTTTGGCAATAATATTTTCGCGGGCTTTTTCGCTCACACGTCTAAATTTTCCAAGAAAGCCACCCACATAAGGCAAATCAAATCTCTCACCACTCGCACGCGCAATCTCCTCGCGCTGGCGTTGCTGAAGCGTGAATAATAATTTGGCTAATTGTTGGGGTATGGTAGATGCTCCTCCAGAGCGGCCCATTGAGGTAAGTGATCTAGCAAGTGCACGGAAATCTACCCCTGAGTGTTGAAGAAATCTTTCATCTTCGGTTGCTATGAGCGCATCCGTTACAAATGGTGTTATTTCCCTGTATTTCACACTTGTTCTATTGACTTGCCAAAACCTGCCTATTACAGTATCTTCTTTGACACTTTTTTTAGCAAGTATGAGGGATGCTTGTAATTCTGGAGGGTTGTCTAACATGGATACAGGTGGAAGGTCATCTTCAGATTGAAGCAAAAGAATGCTTGCCACTAGCATAAATGGCAATAGGGCAAGCAGCCAAAATAATCTGGCCATTTTCTTTTGTTCTTGCCTATTTAAAACAGGTGCATTTCTTTTCATATGTATTAATTTACAACTAATTAACGTAAGACTTCCTTTCGTTGAGCATCTAGTTTCAATAAAATGAACATCATCACACTAAAAGACATCATG
This sequence comes from Crocinitomicaceae bacterium, assembly GCA_030830205.1. GTDB lineage: Bacteria > Bacteroidota > Bacteroidia > Flavobacteriales_D > Crocinitomicaceae > UBA952. The sequence goes on from JAURNL010000016.1 coordinate 9,009, forward strand.
GATGAACCCCCATAGCTAAAAAAGGGCAAAGGGATTCCAATAACCGGAGCAAATCCAATATTCATACCAATATTAATCGCGAAGTGATAAAAAAGAATCATGGCAACGCAATAGGCGTAGATCCTATTAAATGACGCCCGTTGTCTTTCGGCAATGATAATGATGCGAAACAAAATAAAAAAGTAAAGAATAAATAGTACAACAACCCCGACAAAGCCCCATTCTTCAGCAAAAGGGCAAAAAATAAAATCGGTTTCACTTTCAGGAACGTGGTTGGAACGTACGCTTGATACCGAAGCCTCTCGGTAACCTTTGCCAAGGAATCCACCTGAACCAACAGCTGCCATAGCGCGATTGCGGTTGTAGTCATCTCCGTTTGGATCTTCTCTTAAGCCCAAAAAGAGCTCAATTCGATCTTTTTGGTGTGTGCGAAGCTTGTCAAAACCTGTATCCACACCGAAACTTATTGCACTACTAATTAATAAACCAAGCGTCAAAACAACCATCATGCGCGAACGTTCACGACGCGTACTAAAACGCTGTAAGAGTAACCAGGAAATGAAATAGAGTAGCAATAAACCAAATATCACTCCATAAGATCCACTGAGCTCAAAATCCATTCCAAAAAAAGAGATTGTAAAAGAAACACTATCCAGAAGGAGCGTAACGACGCTTAAAAATACCAATGCAAATAAAATGGGTATAAAGTGAGATCCCACCCAGGTTTCTTTGTAACGCACGCCAGGAATTGAATTGATAAATTTCAAGATGATCGGATCAAAAGTGAGCCCCTCCCGATACATCACAAATAAAAATGACGTAAATACAACAAAGGTTCCAGCGTCTGGCTGTAATAGGATCAGGACCATTGGAATGAGTAGAATACTGCTAGCAGTCAAGACAGTAGCAGTATTTTGTTGCTTTACTGTAAGTCCACTGATGTATTTGGCGAGCAATAGGGAGGTAGAAATTTTGGCAAACTCGGCGGGCTGTACCCCAAATGAACCTACTCCAATCCATGCACGTGCACCGTGAACCGGGGGCATGAACAGTACAATAACCAACAATACGAGTGTAGATAAGTAAATGGGAATTGCAAACTTTCGGTAAATATCAGAATCAATGAGAAAAACCAAAAGACCTAAGAACAAGGAGAATATAATCCAAAAAAGTTGTCGCCCATATTTTTCTGAGAAGTTGAATAATGAAGGAGCGTCTTCGTTAAAAGCAACAGAATAGACGGTACCTAGCCCCATGACGAGCATTACAATCAGCGCTCCAAAAAGTGGCCAATCAAGATATTCAGTGAGGCGTTCTTGTTTGCGCATTAATAGACATTTTGATAAGCAATCTGTGCTTCTTTCATCCGTTTTTCTTTGTCTTTGTCTGAGATTTTTCGCTTGATATATTTTTCAATCATAAGTTGTGCAATGGGTGCAGCCCAAGAACCTCCCCAACCTGCATTTTCTACAAAGACTGCGATGGCAATTTTAGGTTTATCCATAGGCGCAAAAGCAAAAAATACAGAGTGGTCTTCTCCGTGTGGATTTTGTACTGTTCCTGTTTTCCCACAAACGATAATATCTTCCATCCGTGCTTGTTTTCCAGTTCCGCCATCCTGATTGACAACCATACGCATTCCTTCTATAACTGGGTCGAAATAACGTTGATCAATCATTGTCCAGCGTTTTTTCTTAAACTGAGGTAAAGAACCTTTGCTACCAATTGAGCGCACAAAATGCGGCGTGTAGTACCAGCCTTTGTTCGCAATAATGGCAACAATATTGGCCATTTGTAGAGGGGTTAGCTTCACTTCACCCTGGCCAATAGAAATAGAACGAATTGTCGAAAAAGCCCAAGCATGATGCCCATACCATTTGTCGTAAAAGGCTGGATTTGGAATGAGTCCGGGTCTTTGCCCACTTACATCAGTATCAAAAGTTTCACCAAGGCCAAAACTCCTGATGTGCTTATACCATTTACTGAGTCCATATTCGGCATCTGCAAAATTATTTTTCTTGACACCCTGTTGAATAACTCTTCGGACAGCCATGTAATAATAAGGGTTACAGGAATACTGAATGGCTTCAGCAATGTTGCGTGCCGAGGGGTGGTTATGACAGCCAACAAGACTTTTGTCGCAAGGAAAACCTGTGTTTGCGGTGATGACACCTTCTTGCATGGCAATTAAACTCTGGACCAATTTAAAAATAGAACCCGGCGGATATTCTGCTTGGAGAGGTCTTGGAAAGAGTGGTAAATTAGGATCTCGAGCTAGTTTGGGGTAATTGGCGCTGATATTTCTTTTACCAACGAGTAGATTAGGGTCGTAGGAGGGAGCAGAAATCATGCTTATTATTTCACCAGTAGAAGGCTCAATAGCTACAATACAACCCTTTTTTTTATTCATAAGTTCTTCGCCATAGGTTTGAAGTTCAACATCCATACCCATTTTAAGTGGAGCGGCCTGACGAGCAGTTGTATCGTATTTTCCATCAGCGTAGGATTCAATAGCATTGTTGAGCGCTGAGGTCACGATGTATTTAATTCCTTTGATACCCCGCAATTCCTTTTCGTAGAATCGTTCTATACCTGCTCTACCAATATTATTCCCAGGTTTATAAAACCGATCAACATCAATTTCTTCCCGATAAACCTCTGATAAGTAACCTAAAATATTAGCAGCACTTTTATAGGGGTAATTGCGCGCACTTGTTGCTTCTTCATAAAATCCTTTGAAATTGGCCAAATGTGGTGCAATTTTGGACATTTCTTCTAGCGTAAGTTCTTTTAGGAAAGGATAGGCACGAATCTTTTGGTAATTTGGCGTTCGCTTACCAGTTATTTTGTTGAAGTAAGTACCCTCACCTTCGACAATTTCTTTGAATCGATTGCGCACTTCTAAGGGAGTCCAACCAATTAGTATTGCAAAGGCAGCAGTGTCTAGGTCTACAATGCTATCCTCTACCATCATAAGGTTATAGTAGGTTTGGTTGGTCACTATTTTTTTGCCATTTCGGTCAAAAATGACGCCTCTTGGCGGGAAAATTTCTTTGCGTTTTTCAGCGATCTCCTGAGCACGTAGGGTCCAGGTATCGTCTACAACCTGCATGTAGAATAGCTTGAATAGGTAAATGCCAATTACCAATATAAAAAAGCTTATGATGACATTTCTACGTGCGTCTAGGTTCATTTTTTCTGTTTGCTATTCAAAATAAAACTTTGAATGAGGATGGCTAAAAGAAAGGAAAGTCCACCACTAAGAATTGTTTTTTGTAAGATAAACCCAAAGCGACCAATCTCGAAAATTTCAAGTAAAAAGAACCAAAAAGTATGCAAACTCAATAGAATGCCATATACAAGACCAAACCAACTTATTCCCATGTCATGGGCTGTTGGTTCTTTAAGTGGATCATAGCCTTCTCTGGGACCATATAATTTAAAAACAATGGGGCGTAAATAGGCCATTAATACCAAAGCTGAAGTATTGAGTCCGTAGGTGTTGGAGAAAACATCGATCACCAGTCCTAACAAGAATGCAATACCCATTAATGGGATGACGGTCAATTCGAAAGGCAAGAGCATGATATAGAGTGGTTGTATCATGAGCTGAATACCAAATCCAATATTGAGTTGGTTGAATACCAAGGCTTGTAAAAAAGCAAAAATTACAAATCGGATGATATGTTTATAGGCGATGTTCATACTATTCGTCGTCTTCAGGGATTCTATCTTCTAGAGCTGTTTGCTCCGCCAAATGAAGATTTTTGATAATATAAACCCTTTGAAGGCGTCTGTAATCTGCTGAAAACCGAATTTCAACTTTCCACAGCGCCTGTCCTTCAATTGGCTCGGTAAAACTAACTTTACCAACGGGCAACCCTTTTGGAAAGATTCCAGACCCACCTCTGGTCTCTACTTTTGACCATTTTTTAATGCGTAAATCATTATTAATACCGGTAATCATACCATAGCGTGGATCTCTACCATCCCACTTGAGCAACCCTGGTAAATCCGTTTTTTTCATATGAATGCTCACATCAATGTTGATGTCCTTGGTAAGGACAGTTTTAACCAAGCTGTAGTGTTGACTAACGTAGTGAATAATCCCTACAACACCCTGCTGACAAAATACTCCCATGCCACGTTTGATCCCTTGGGCAGACCCTACATTGAGTGTGAAATAATTATTGCGTCTGTTTACACTCGAATTAATAACTTCAGCTGGTATATAGGCATACTGCTGTTCGTATATTGTGTCGTTTATTTTGACCTTGCCTCGCGAAAGCTGGTACATGAATTGAGGTTGCCTTTTTCGCCAATAGACATTTTCCCATTGCAAATCAGTATTGTTTTTGCTAAGGTTGAAGTGCTTGGTAAGATCGTGTTCCCACTCTAGCACTTTGATCGCAATATTGTTGTTGGTTGTAAGGAATTGATTGCGAGGAAAACTGAGGTAAGTGACGTACCAAGACAGAGCTAAAATTTGCAGGATAGCAAAGACCAAAAAGATCCTAAAACGTTGCAAAAAAGCAATAAGGTTACGCATAAAAACAAAGGTAGTAATTCTACCTGATTTTTTTATGTTGAATGCGAATGAGTACCTTCGTTTAATGAAGACTTTTCAACCGATGTTATCAACTTCTCGACTTCACTTAATTTCTTTTGATCAAACGACTTATGATTCTATCTTTTCCACTTGTCAAAAAGAGGAGATCATGGCTATTTTCGGTCATCAAAATGAGGAAGAATATGAACTCGAATGTTCGCGCTACAAAGGCGGTTTTTCTACTTATAACCTAACCATTCAATTTTTTCAATTAAAAGATAAAGCAACCAATGCTGTCATTGGTTGGGCAGGATACCATTCTTGGGCGAAACAGCACAGAAGGGCTGAAATTTTCTATAGTCTTAAGGCCGATGAATGGAAAAGAAATGGTTATATGACAGAAGCCCTGGAAGTTATCTTGGCTTATGGTAAAAATGAAATGAATTTAAAAAGAATAGAGGCATTTGTGGCTACAGATAATGTGCCCTCGAATCGCCTAATGGAAAAGTTTGGCTTTCAAAAAGAAGCCACCATCAAACACCGCTATGAATTTGGTGACGACGTCGACACAGATCACATATATAGTTTATTTCCAGATGCAAATTATCAATAGAATAAAGTAAATTCCAATGAATAAAACGATTATACTTATCTTGCTCTCCACCACTTTTGGTTTTACCTTAAACGAGATCATACATCGCACCCAAACAGTTGAAAAGACTAAAAAAGTCACTGGTATTGGTGGTATTTTTTTCAAGTGTAAAGACCCAAAAGCGGTCAGAGAATGGTATGAGCATAACTTAGGGTTGAATACCAATCAATACGGAGCAGTTTTTGAATTTTACAGAGGAGGAGATAGCACCCAAAAAGGATTTTTACAATGGAGTCCTTTTAAGGAGACAACGACCTATTTTGGTCCTTCCACAAAGGAGTTTATGATCAATTACCGCGTTGCAGATTTGGATTATTTAGTTGGTGAGTTCAAGAAAAATGGCGTACAAATACTCGATACAATTGAGGTTTACGAATACGGCAAATTTCTCCATATCCTTGATTTGGAAGGAAACAAAATCGAATTATGGGAGCCTAATGACGTAGCTTTTGAAAAAATGGGTCTTGACATGGACCTGAAAACAACTTATTAAATTTAAAATGAAAATCATCCTAACAGGCGCCACTGGAATGATAGGCGAAGGCATATTAATCGAATGTCTAAAAGACCAACGTGTAACAGAAATTTTAAGCGTTAGCAGAAGACCAAGTGGCAAAACACATCCTAAATTAAGTGAATATATTGTGCCTGAGTTTTTAAACTTACCAGAAAGCGATCCTAAACTCGCAGGGTTTGACGCCTGCTTTTTTTGCGCAGGGGTAAGTTCTGTCGGTATGGATAAAGCGCTTTATGAAAAACTTACCTATGATACAACCATGGCATTTGCCAAGGCAATTGGTGCGCAAACGCAGCTCTCATTTGTCTATGTAAGTGGTTCGGGTACAGACCGCACTGAAAAAGGCCGCTTACATTGGGCTCGAATCAAAGGAAAAGTCGAAAATGACTTGTCAAGGATGGCCTTTAGACAAACTTTTGGTTTCAGAATTGGCATGATGATTCCGGCAGAAGGTCAGCAATATGTATTGAAGTACTACAACTATTTGGGTTGGATGTCACCATTTCTCAAGATAGTTTCCCCCAATATCATCAGTACCATGGGTCAGGTCGCTAATGCCATGATCCGTGTTTGTTCTGAAGGTTATATCAGCGATATTATTTCCGTAAAGGATATCCGAAAATTAGATCAATAATCGATGATGTTGCGCACAATAATTTGCCTGATTTATTTGCAATTGAGTATGAATGCCTGGTCCCAAAACCTAGATATCGACCTGCTTAGAAAAATTAATCTTGAACGCAATACAGCACTAGATCCAACATTTAATTTTATTACTAATTCTGTTGCACCAATAGGTATTGGAACACCGTTAATAATCTACTCCATTGGATTTATTCAAAAAGATAATGCTATCAAAAAACAGGGTTATTACATCGGCGCAACACTGCTTACATCCGCAATTGTCACAACCTCTTTGAAGTTTGCTATCGATAGAGATCGCCCCTTCGTGACTTACCCCGACATTCAAAAACTCACCTCTGCGGGCAGCCCCTCGTTTCCGTCTGGGCACACTTCAGAAGCTTTTGCCACCGCTACCTCTTTGAGCCTGGTTTTCCCCAAATGGTATGTCATTGCGCCCAGTATGCTCTGGGCAAGCGCTGCTGGTTACTCGCGCATGCACCTTGGCGTTCATTACCCGAGCGATGTGCTTGTAGGCGCACTCATCGGCAGCGGATCGGCGTGGCTTTGCCATGAGTTGAATAAAAGATATTTTAAATGATGGATTACGCTACGCGTGAACCCTCAAAAGGGAGAATCAAAACAAAAAAGCCAGCCTTTGGGCTAGCTTTTCAATTATTTCAGCGGAGAGAGAGGGATTCGAACCCTCGATAAGCTTTAGACCTATACACACTTTCCAGGCGTGCTCCTTCAACCACTCGGACACCTCTCCAGGTTTTTGTGGAGTGCAAAGATACAAAGCTTTTTTGATTCTAGGAAACAAGACGCATGCGCAATTGAATCACTAGAGCAGAAAGGATTGTAATACTACCGATTGAGAAAATGGCCGTATTTACAGACCAAAAATCGGCAAGTAGGCCGGTGAGTATGGCACCAATGGCATAGCCGAGGTCACGCCAAAGGCGATAGACGCCAATGCTTTGGGCGCGTTGGCTCGGGTGGGTGTTGTCTGCGATTGCAGCTAAAAAAGTAGGATAGACCACCGCTGTACCGAGCCCGAGCACTACGCTTAGGCTAGCAAAAGCAAAGAAAGTTTGTGCCCAAATGAATCCAATTATGGCTAAGCCTTGCAGTAGCATACCCCAGAAGAGTAGTGTTTTTTTTGGGAAATGGTCTGCTAATTTACCAGTGAAAAGTTGGCTTAGGCCCCAAACACTTGGGTAAATAGCAATGATTTGTCCCATTTGTCCCGCTGAAAAACCCTTACTAAGCAAAAGAATAGGAAAAAGCCCCCAGATCATGCCGTCGTTAAGGTTGTTCACCAATCCCCCCTGACTAATAGCACCTAAATTTGGATGTTTCCATGATGTCTCCTGAAAAGTGTTCGTTAGTAATGGCGTTGAACTTTGCTCTCCTTCTATTTGAACAAAGCCGCTTGTATCTTTGATCAAAAAAATACTGCTGAGTAAACCCAAAATCGCTAAAACAAAACCCATATAAAAAGGATAAGGTCTGAGCGCATAATTATTGGCTAGATAGGCGCTTAGGAATGCAACGCTTCCAACTGCCAAGTAGCCTGCGGCCTCATTAATCCCCATTGCAAAGCCTCGATTTTTTGGCCCAACTAGATCTATTTTCATGACTACTGTACTGCTCCAAGCAAGGCCCTGATTGATTCCTAAGAATACATTGGCTAAGAGCACCCATGACCAATTTGGAGCTAAAATAAGTAGGAGCGGAACCGGTAATGCAAAAAGCCAACCAAAAACCAGAAGATTTTTTCGACCAAATTTGTTAGCAAGGTTTCCTGCAAAATAATTGGTAAGTGCCTTGGTGATGCCAAATACAACAATAAATGATAGGATTGCTGTTTTGGCAGCTAGATGGAATTCCTCTTTGGCCAATTGAGGCAAGATACTTCGTTCCATACCGACCATGCCACCTACAAATGCATTGACTAAAACCAGTAAAGCAAACTGCTGCCAATTTTTTTTCAGGCCGAGTTCTTGCTTTGACATCACATCAAAAGTAAGCCAATGGAGAAATAGATAAAGATACCTATGACATCATTGAGCGTGGTAACGAAGGGCCCAATGGCAAGTGCGGGATCTATTTTGTAGCGATTCAATATCATTGGGAAAAGTGTTCCAAAAATGGCAGCAAATAAGATCACTGTAAATAAAGAAATACTTACTACTATACCTAAGTGTAAATCAACAAATACAGTAGCTACTAAAAAAATCAAACTAGACAAAATAAGACCATTAAAAACGCCAACAGCACCTTCGCGCAATAATTTAGGTAGTATTCTTCCGAGGTCCTTATCTCCTCGAGCTAAGGATTGTACAACTATGGCGGAGGATTGTACTCCAACGTTACCTCCCATGGCGGTGATCAATGGAATAAAGAAAGCCATTGCTGGAATAGCAGTAATACTCGATTCAAAATTAGAGATGACTTTTGCACCGATTGTTCCGCCTAACATGGCAATGATGAGCCAAGGTAAGCGCGAAAAGCTGACCCTCCAGATAGCCGCATCAGAATCGACTTTATCTGAGATACCCGTTGCCATTTGAAAGTCTTTGTCTGCTTCTTCTTTGATGTAGTCTACCACATCATCAAGTGTAATACGCCCTACTAATTTGTTTTGATAGTCTACGACTGGAACTGAAACGAGGTCGTATTTTTCCATGACTTTTGCCACTAATTCTGCGGAATCACTGGCTTTGACAGAGATAATTTTCTTACTTTGATAAATAGATTCAATCTTGGTCCGAGCATTTGCAAAGAGCAGTCTTTTTAGTGAAAGAACTCCTAGCAAATGGTCGTCGTTGTCTACCACAAAGATGTTGTAAACTTTTTCTACGTCTTCTGCTTGTTTGCGGAGTTCAATGATAGTCCGGTTAACTGGCCATTCAATATTCGCTTGGAAAAACTCCTTTTGCATAAGACCACCTGCAGTATCGTCATCATAATTGAGGAGGTCAACGATATCTTCCGCAGCTTCGTCATCTTCCATATGCGAGATGACTTCTTGAATTTTATCGTTGGGTAATTCACTTAGGATATCTGCAGCGTCATCGGAGTCTAAGTTCTCTAGCTGATCAGCCATCTCTTTACTTGAGAGTGAGGCCAAGAAGCGATCGCGAACTTCTTCTTCAAGTTCCATCAAGATGTCGGCTTGGGTATCTTCATCAACCATAAAGTAGATGAATTTAGCCTCGTCATTGGTAAGGTTATCTAGAATTTCTGCGATTTCAGCGTAGTGGAGTTCCAAGACCTGCTCTTGAATCCAAAGGTGGTCTTGTGCGACAATTTTTTGTCGCAAATCCGCAATAAATTCTTTGGTTAGCTCAAAACGCACAAGCTTCTTTTTTACAAAGATACGCAAATGCGCTACAAAGGTTTTAACGCAGGGTTAAGTTCTCAATGAATCAATCATGACAGAGGCCTTCAACCTCATGAAAGATATCATGTGCTTTACTGATCATTTCAAAGAGTTGCGCATCCTTTCTGGCTTCATCTTTTGTCGGTTTTTGAACCAGTTGATGGATGTCAAAACATTGTTTTTCCAGCTTGGATAGTGCTTGCTGAACACGAGCATTATTTGCACTCAAGGGAGGGGTAGAGTTTTTCAATAAAATCGACTTTGCATATAATTCACCCGAACGTGTACGCAATGGGGTCATGTTTTTTTCTTCTGCAGGGTGGAAAGTTTGTGCCATCACTTTATGAAAATCTTTGATAGCCAACCAATTGTCTTTCTCTAACTCTTTGAGCAATGGATTGTTAAGTGCAGCTGTGTATTTCTGAGATACGACCTCCCAATTGATCAAGGACCAAACTCCACTTAAATAGGCTGCCCTTTTATTTTGATATTTGAGATAATAAGCATGTTCCCATACATCTATACCAAGAATTGGAATACCTCGGTCTGTACTTATATCCATGATGGGATTATCTTGATTTCCTGTGCTCACCACCGCTAATTCACCTGTTGGGGTGACCATAATCCAGGCCCATCCGCTACCAAACCGTGATGTTGCTGCCTTGTTTACAGTAGCAATCAATGAATCTATGGAAGTGAACTTAGCATCAATTGCCTTTTGAAGTTCAGATGAAATAGGACCTTGTTTTTCCTTAGGAGCAAGGATATCCCAGAACAAACTATGATTGTAATGTCCGCCAGCATTGTTGCGTACAGAGGCTGAACGAAAACTTGCATACATCAGAAGGTCTTCCATGCTCACTTTTTCCATAGCGGTACCTGTGATTGCCTTATTCAGGTTATTTACATAGCCTGCATGGTGTTTATCGTGATGAATTTCCATTGTTTGCGCATCAATAAATGGCTCGTATGCATCAAAACTATAGGGCAAATTCGGCAGTGAATAAACCTGAGCTATTCCGTTTACGGTTAAAAAGAGAAAAAATATAGGAAGCAGATGTTTCATGATTGTTTTTTTCAAAGATACCTCTCATTAGATGAGAAAGCTGTTAATGACTCGTTAAATATTTTGTAGATCAACCATTCGCATCGCAATGAATGCTTTGACTACGCGCTCACCTACATTAGGAACCTCAATATGAATGAGGTAAATACCACCGGCTACTGGAATGCCGGCATGGTTGGTGAGATCCCAATCTTGGAAGGTGAACGGACTATCTTTTTTAATGCTACGTACGAGCTTGCCATTAGCAGTGTAAATTCGGATCTGACACCTTTCTGGTAGGTTTGTTATTTTGACGCGGTTGTCTAGCTTATTGCGCTCATATTCAGAGAATGCATAGTAAGGATTTGGCACGACATTGATCATAGCCAATGCTTCTTTGAGCATGTCTTGTGAACCTACTTTGGTCGCGATGTCTTCCATGGACCAACCATACATTGGTTTGCCTTCATTATCACCGGTTGCCACAAAGTTCTTGTACTCCTTATTGGTACGCAAACGAATCGTGACATCTGTAGATAATAACTCCTGGTCTGCGATAAGTAATGGATAGGTAATCCAAGTGAGTGAACCATAGAGCTCGCGTTTTGCTGTTGAACTATTCCCTTCAACCTCTAAGTACTTATTGTATACAAAGTTAGTGCTGTTGTTTTCTGCTTCAGCAGGAACATAAGCCGGGAAGTCGAAACCAGAGCTAAATCCGTTGATGGATTTTTGTTTGTAACTAAATACATATACTGGGTGCATTCCTCCCATGAGTGGTGTGCCTACGTTGCTCACCAAACGATCGGTTGGATTCCAGATCATGTCAGCGCCATTTTCTCCACCTAAGAATGAATTTTCACCAAAAGCCATGTACAAACGCGCACCAGACTCGATGTCTACAGCATAGCCTGGGAACCAACCCATACCAGTGCCGGTGCCATCAGGATTTCCATTTTTATCGACACTTGGGCTCTTGCGTAAGGAGCCTGCTTGGGCACCACCTACATTGAGGGCGCTGTTGCGGCCGAGCTCAACTATTGGACAGCGCGTCCATAAGTTTTGATCTGAGGTGATTACGATGTTCACACTTGGTAAGAATGAAATAGATGCATTGAGTTTACTAGAACCAGAGAAGGTTCCGTAGTAAGCCAATGGCATGTAGTCTGCCTGATATCCCACTAATCGATGCGGTGCAACAATTCCTTCTAATACGCGCTCATAGGCTTGCGTTGGGTCTGCACCTACTTCATCAGCGTAATTACATGGATTAAGGTACGTTGGACCATCAGGCAAACAATCTACGTCGGTATCAGGTGAGTAATCACCCGAACGTATCCAGTTGGTCGGGAAGTAAGCATCGTTGTCTTTTACACCAGTAAGCCAACGCTTAGATGAATCTGCAAACTCGATGCTTGCATCAATCATCTCTGTATACTTAGAGGCTAGGTTACCGACACCGGTGTATTTTGTTTGGAAGATTTGTACTGATACACCCCATTGTGGAATGATCTGCTCGTTGTTCGAAGCTATAGTGCGTTCTGAACTAACCGAGTCGATAGGAGTAGCATCGCCTTTGTTCTCATAGCGATAGATAACCCAGCTAGCCGTGTCAGCAGCATTGCCAATATTAGCGGCCGTATAGTTTCTAAACTTGCACTCAAAGTAGCCATTGGCCAAGTTTAACGGATCAACAACCTTAATATTCACAGGGCCAGCACCGTAGTCATAGGTCGGATCTGCCATGTAGCCATCAGACAAAATAGTTTTCATACTAGCAGCAGTAAGTTCCAAACTGCGGTTGCCGTTTCCATGACCATCTAAACGCGTAATGCGTGGAGATGAACCATAAGCAACCAGTTGGGCTGTCCCGCCTGCCTCAGGCATCGGGTTGTGAGGAATTGCC
>JAURNL010000017.1 GCA_030830205.1 Crocinitomicaceae bacterium
GAGGAAGACGGGTCTCGAACCCGCGACCTTCGGAACCACAATCCGACGCTCTAACCAACTGAGCTACAACCTCCATTTTGGTGGGTGCAAATATACAAAATCTTCTTGATATTTTAAAAAGTACTTTTTTAAAAAAGACGAATATTCTATACCTACCTTTGTGTGCATTCACATAACCGTTCTTAATAAATGAAACCTCAATTCCTCTTTACCCCCGAACTTCTAGCTAAAACAATGGACTATGATACATACATGCAATTTTCAGAACAACTTGTAGCAGAAGGTCGAACAAGTGGGCCAAATCAAAGTGCACCATATATATACTATACTAAACTGAATTTTCAACGCATGAAACGGTTGAATAAAACAGTGCTCATACCTGAAAACCTTGCTTTACTTTTGAAGCAAAAAGGAACAAATTGGCAATGGATTATCATTACCGAGCCTTGGTGTGGAGATGCAGCTCAATGTGTTCCCGTTCTTGAAAAACTAGCTTTAGCCGGAGAAAACATTCAAACGCTTTATCTATTGCGCGATGAGCATCCGTCAGTGATGGATGCCTATCTTACCAACGGCGGAAGATCTATACCTAAATTGATTTGCCTCGACTCAAATGGGGATGAAATTTATACTTGGGGGCCACGTCCATCTGTAATACAAGAAGTTATGAATCGCTTAAAGACAGATGGTGTTACCGAAATTGCAACAATTGTTGAAGCCATCCAAAAAGCCTACAACGACGATAAACAAAATGGAATTTACCAAGAATTTGGAGCGTTGCTTCAAGCAATATAGGTAAATATCACCTAACAAAAAGGGGCTCCAAATGGAGCCCCTTTTTAATTGGTTTATTTCTAAGATTAAAGTGTACCTCGATTTTCTTGCTCTCTTTCGATGGCTTCAAATAAAGCTTTAAAATTCCCTTTGCCAAAAGACTGTGCGCCTTTTCGTTGGATAATTTCAAAGAACATAGTTGGACGATCAACAACTGGCTTGGTGAACAATTGCAATAAGTAACCTTCGTCATCGCGATCAATGAGAATACCATGCGATTTCAAAAGTTCTACATCTTCATCAATTTGACCCACCCGCTCTAATAAGTCATCATAATAAGTTTCTGGCACATACAAGAATTCCACCCCTCGGTCTCTCATCTCTGATACAGTTGCTACAATATCATTGGTAGCCACAGCGATATGCTGAACACCTGGTCCGTTGTAGAAGTCAATGTATTCCTCTATTTGTGATTTTTTCTTACCCTCAGCTGGTTCATTGATAGGGAATTTGATACGACCATTGCCATTAGACATCACTTTAGACATTAAGGCTGTATATTCAGTCGAGATATCATTGTCGTCAAAAGATACGATTTGAGCAAAGCCCATCACTTTTCCATAAAATTCTACCCAGTCATTCATTTCATTCCAGCCTACATTTCCCACCATGTGATCAATAAATTTCAGGCCAACTGGTTCTGGATTGTAGTGTGAGTCCCACTTTTTATAACCTGGCAAGAAAATCCCATTGTAATGCTTACGCTCGACAAAAATATGTACTGTTTCACCGTAGGTATAGATCCCAGAGCGCACAACCCATCCGTTTTCATCTTCTTCACGAGTTGGCTCCATATAGGGTTTGGCACCTCGTTTCGTTGTCTCTTCAAAAGCCTTAGTAGCATCTTCTACCCAAAGCGCGACTACTTTGACTCCATCGCCATGTTTATCGATGTGCGCATTTAGAGGGCCGCCCTCTTTTAATGGAGTAGTGAGGACTAAACGGATTTTATCTTGCTTGAGAACATATGAAACACGGTCTTTCATTCCGGTTTCAAGACCAGCATAGGCTTCTGATTGAAATCCAAAAGCAGTTTTGTAATAATGTGCACTTTGCTTGGCATTACCGACGTAAAGTTCGACATAGTCGGTACCTAAAAGTGGAAGGAAATCTTCGGCATCGTGAAATATTTTCTCGAGGCTGTAATCATAGTTTTGGATATCTTGAAGATTTTTAATTTCTGCCATTTTGTTCAGTTTATTTCAAAATTAGGTATTATAAGCGATTTAATGTTGCCAAGAAAACATATAGTCTGGTAATTCCATCTCTAGACCTCGCTTAGTTAAAGAGAGTGGTTTAAAAGTATCTACCATAACGGCCAATTCTTCCGTTTCCTTTTTGCCAATACTGCGCTCATATGCCCCGGGATGTGGCCCATGGGGAATGCCTGCAGGGTGTAAAGTAATTTGACCCTTTTCAATATTGTTTCGACTCATGAAATCACCGTCAACATAATATAATACTTCATCGGAGTCTATGTTAGAGTGATTATATGGTGCAGGGATGGAATCAGGATGATAATCATATAAGCGCGGTACAAAAGAACACACCACAAAAGCGGCAGTTTCAAATGTTTGATGTACCGGTGGCGGTTGGTGGACACGGCCTGTGATTGGTTCAAAATCATGGATGGAGAATGCATATGGATAGTTATAACCATCCCATCCAACAACATTGAAAGGATGATGTGCGTATGTATAATCATAAAGCACATCTTGTTTTTTGATACGTATGAGAAAATCGCCCACTTCATTATGCGTTTCTAGTTCATGTGGTGGTCGAATGTCGCGCTCACAAAACGGAGCATGTTCTAACAATTGTCCAAACCAATTGCGATAACGTTTCGGCGTGTAAACAGGATGGAAGGATTGAATCACAAACAATCTGTTATCAGCATCATTGAATTCTAATTGATATATCATGCCGCGTGGAATCACTAAGTAATCTCCATAGGCAAAGTTGATGTTTCCCATCTGAGTACGCAGCCTACCAGATCCTTTATGGATGAAAATAATTTCATCTGCATCTGCATTTTTGTAGAAGTAGTCCGTCATACTTTTAGATGGAGCGGCAAGTTCTAGATATACGTCTGAATTAACAAGAACTGGCACCCTACTCTCAAGGTAGTCAGCGTTTGGCTTTAAGTCAAAACCTCTAAAGCTACGCATGAGCATATTTTTCTGAATACCAATCTCAGGGGCAATATTAGTTTGGGCTCCAATTGACTTCACAACTGTTGGTGGCTGAGTGTGGTAGAGCAAAGCCGACATGCCGTCAAATCCTATCGTTCCAAATAGTTGTTCGTGGTAAAGCGAACCATCTGATTGACGAAAAACAGTATGGCGTTTGTGGGGAATATTTCCTAACTTATGATAAAAAGGCATCTTATTTGAGATTTATATAAACAAAACTAATCCATTACTTGAATCTAAGAAATGATTTTGGTCAGTTTTCGTATTTTTGTTCACACATCAAATCAACATTATGTCAAAAATATTGGTACTCGGTTCTTGTGGTCAGATTGGGACCGAACTGGTTTTAGCACTCCGTTCAAAATATGGAAATGAAACAGTTGTTGCCGCAGATTTAAAAGAAGATTGCCCACTTATTCTTCAAAACGGGCCCTACATCCAACTCGATGCGCTTCAAAGAGAGCACGTACGCAATTATATCATCGAACATCAAATAAAAGAAGTCTATTTACTCGCTGCACTATTATCAGCAACAGCTGAGAAAAATCCAGATTTTGCTTGGAAACTCAATATGGAGGGACTCTTTACCATACTTGACCTAGCCAAAGAAGGTTACCTTAACAAAATATTCTGGCCAAGTTCAATAGCTGTATTTGGACCTACAACACCAGCCGATCAAACCCCACAGCATACAGTTATGGAACCAACTACAGTATATGGAATCTCCAAACAAGCAGGTGAACGATGGTGCGAATATTATCACAACAAATTTGGTGTAGATGTGAGAAGTATCCGCTATCCTGGACTAATATCATACAAAAGTTTGCCCGGTGGTGGCACTACAGATTATGCAGTGGATATTTTTTACAAGGCAAAAGCAAGCGGAAATTTTACTTGTTTTTTAGGCCCAGACACTATGCTTCCCATGATGTTTATGGACGATGCGATCCGAGGAACCATAGAACTTATGGAAGCGCCGGCTGATCAAATCAAAGTACGTTCTGCTTATAATTTAGCTGGTTGTAGTTTTAGTCCCTCAGAACTTGCTTCAGAAATACAAGCACTACAACCCGATTTCAAAATAGCATATGAGCCAGATTTCCGTCAGGAAATTGCTGACAGTTGGCCGAATTCCATCGACGATAGCGCCGCCCAAAAAGACTGGGGTTGGAAAGCAAAATTTGACACAAAAGCGATGGTACAAGTCATGTTGGAAAATGTAAAATAGACTTTATCTATAAGGGCGATAGAAAAAAATTATCGTTTTGTTTAAACTTTTTATTGTTTTGTTAAACAATTTATGTTTAACTTTATATCGTAATTGTTAAACAAAACTAATCGCCATGTCAACAATCGAATTCAATGAAGCTTTAATTGGTCTAGAAAACAACTTGCAGTCTTTTGCCTTGTCTTTTACCCGAAACCGAGAAGACGCAAGGGATTTGACCCAAGAGACCATGCTCAAAGCAATTACCTACAGAAACTATTACACCCCACAAACAAACTTTAAAGCGTGGGTTTTCACAATTATGCGTAACTTGTTCATCAATCAGTATCGCAGAAGAGTAAAGTCGGGTGCCATTTTTGACCATAACAAAGAAGTTTTTCTGGTCGGTAACATCCATAGCCACGAAGACAGCGCAATAGAGAAAATTGGTGTAAAAGACATCAACAGACACATCAACTTATTAGGAGAGGAATACCAAACACCTTTTGAAATGCATTTTGAAGGGTTCAAATACAAAGAGATTGCAGACAAACTAGGTATTCCAATCGGAACCGTGAAAAGCCGGATTTTTATCGCTAGAAAAAAGCTGATGGAAGCATTACCGGAATTCGCATTTTCGGCAAATTAATTTATGACAAAAAAAGTACATGTTATTGGCTCGGGGATTTCTAGTCTATCTACCGCCTCATTCCTGGCAAAAGCAGGCTTTGAGGTTCACATTTTTGAAAAGAATGATACCATAGGAGGCCGAGCTCGTCAGTTTGAAACCCAAGGATTTGTTTTTGACATGGGTCCTTCTTGGTATTGGATGCCAGATGTCTTTGAAAAATTTTATCAGCAGTTTGGCTATACCACCTCTGATTTTTATGAACTGAAAAGACTTGATCCGTCATACAGGGTATACTGGCCTGATTTTTCTTACACAAATGTGCCAGCTCAAATGCCTGAATTAGAGAAGTGGTTTGAATCCTTGGAGCCAGGTAGTTCGAGCCAACTCCAAGCTTTTCTTAAGGACGCTGCCTACAAATATAAAGTTGGCATGGAAGATCTGGTTTACAAACCAAGCCTTAGTCTTACTGAATTTTTTGACAGCCGCGTACTCGGAGGATTGTTCAAGATGCATCTTTTTTCCTCTTTTTCAAGCTTCATCCGAAAATATTTTAAGCATCCTAAGATTTTGGCGCTCCTGGAGTTCCCTGTTTTATTTTTAGGTGCTATGCCCAATGAAACACCTGCACTCTACTCTTTAATGAACTATGCCGATATCAAACTTGGCACTTGGTACCCAATGAATGGAATGCATGAATTCATCAAAGCATTTGCAAGAATAGCTCAAGAACAAGGCGTGAGTATAACAACATCTGCGAATGTCGAGCGCATTGTTATTGAAAATGGCAAAGCAACCGGTACCATTATCAACGGTACTTTCCATGCTGCTGATATTGTAATTTCAGGTGCAGACTATGCACATACCGATCAAAAGCTGCTTCAAAAGCATGCAAACTATTCAGATAAGTACTGGGAAACGCGCACAATGGCTCCATCTAGCCTTCTTTTTTATGTAGGAATTAATAAAAAAGTGAACAACCTTGAGCACCATAACCTATTCTTTGATGAATCTCTTGAGGAACATGGTAAAACCATATATAAGGATCCAAGTTGGCCAGCCAAACCACTTTTCTACATGAGTGTGCCTTCATTAACAGATCCAAGTGTTGCGCCTAAAGATTCAGAAAACCTCTTCTTTCTAATCCCACTTGCTCCTGATTTACCCGACGATGAGGCAACACGCGATCAGTACTTTGATTTGTTGCTAGAGCGCCTCAAAACATTAACCGGCAATGACATCAGAGACCATATTGTATTCAAAAAAAGTTTTTGCGTAGCAGATTTCAAAAAGGACTACAACGCCTTTAAAGGAAACGCCTATGGTTTGGC
The DNA here is from genome assembly GCA_030830205.1 of Crocinitomicaceae bacterium. Lineage (GTDB taxonomy): Bacteria > Bacteroidota > Bacteroidia > Flavobacteriales_D > Crocinitomicaceae > UBA952. The sequence goes on from JAURNL010000017.1 coordinate 6,193, forward strand.
TAATACTTTGCTACAGACAGCCATACTCAAACCAAGAATGCAACACAAAAAAATCAAAAACTTATACTACACAGGTCAACTAACCGTACCTGGACCTGGCGTCCCACCCTCTATTGTTTCAGGAGAAGTTGTCGCTAAACACATTATCGCAAAGCACCAATAAACCTACACTATGAAAGCATTATTTGACAACGTATGCCAAGAAATGAGCGAGCTTACCACAAAAAGGTATAGCACGTCTTTCTCTTTAGGCATCAGCTTTTTGCACAAAGAATTGCAAAAACCCATTTATTCTATTTATGGTTTCGTGCGTTTTGCAGATGAAATTGTAGATACCTTTCATGGCTATGACAAAGAAAAATTACTACTAGATTTTAAAAATCAAACCTATGAGGCAATTGCAGCAGGGATTTCACTAAATCCGATCCTAAATAGCTTTCAATGGGCAGTAAATAAATATCAAATTCCAATTGAGCTCATTGACACTTTTTTAGACTCAATGGAAATGGACTTACAAAAACAAAACTATGACCAGGGTAAATACGAAACATACATTCTGGGTTCTGCAGAGGTTGTTGGCTTGATGTGCTTGAAAGTTTTTGTTGAAGGCGACCAAAAAACCTATGAAGAATTGAAACCTTTTGCTATGAAGTTAGGTGCGGCATTTCAGAAAATCAATTTTTTACGTGATCTCAAAGCCGACTACCAAGAACTAGGAAGAACTTACTTCCCAGGCATCAATTTATCAGATTTCAATGGAGATATTAAGAAAGAAATTGAAGCGGACATTGCAAAAGATTTCCAAAAGGGCTACGAAGGGATATTATTACTGCCAAGAAAAGCCCGATTTGGAGTTTACATGGCATATAAATACTACTTCAAGCTCTTTAATAAAATCAAACAAACTCCGGCAGAACATGTCCTCAATGAGCGTATTCGCATTCCAAACTATCGCAAAATGCGCATTTTGCTTACTTCATACGTTCGCCACAACCTCAACATACTTTAATGGCTCAAGAATACGTGGTTTTAGTAGATGAGCAAGATAATCCAATAGGTCAGCTCGAAAAAATAGAAGCCCATCGCCTGGGTTTACTTCACCGCGCATTTTCAGTTCTTATTTTTAACACAAAAGGAGAATTATTACTACAACAACGCGCAGCACACAAATACCATTCACCCCTTCTGTGGACTAACTCTTGTTGCAGCCATCCAAGACCAAGTGAATCCGTATTGGAGGCGGCACACCGAAGGCTTCAAGAAGAAATGGGCATGTCAGCAACGCTTCAACCAGCCTTTCATTTTATATATAAATCACCACTCGATCAAGGACTTACTGAACATGAGCTCGATCACGTTCTGTTTGGCCATGCCAACCAAGATCCTTGTATCAACCAAGAAGAAGTAGCTGCATTTCGCTGGATTTCCATGGAGCAATTACTAAAAGAATTTCAAACAACAAGAGCCTCATTTACAATATGGTTTCAAATTTTACTCGATCAACATTTAGAAAAAATTACACAAGCAGCAAATGAAAGTATGTAGAAGAGCGACCTTTAACGCGGCGCATCGATTGTATCGTCCAGATTGGTCAGAAGAGAAAAACAATGAAATATTCGGCAAGTGTAATAATCCAAATTTTCATGGTCACAACTACACACTTGAGGTGTGGATAGAAGGCCAAGTTGACCCTGAAACTGGTTATCTTATTGATTTAAAAATTGTAAAAGAACTAATTGGAAAGGAAGTACAAGACCGTTTTGATCATCGAAACCTCAATCTTGATTGTCCTGAATTTGAAAACTTAAATCCAACTGCTGAAAATATTGCAATTGTAATTTGGAACCTTTTACGTGCCAAACTCGATTCTAAATTTGGGCTGAGTATAAAACTTTGGGAGACTCAAAATAATATTATTGAATACGACGGCAAATGAGTTCTGCGTTATTTTGGCACCGAAGAGACCTTCGTATTAAAGATAATGCAGGTCTTTACAAAGCTCTCAAAAACAATGAAGCTGTCATTCCTGTATTCATTTTCGACAAGCATATTCTCAACAACTTACCCGAGGACGATCAGCGTGTTCTTTTTATCTATGGTGAAATACAGAAGCTAAAGGAAGCATATAATGCTTTAGGCTCAGATTTAATTGTCCTTTATGGCGATCCAAAGTCAGATATCCCTTCTCTTGCCCAAAAATTTGCTGTTCAAAAAATCTATATCAACCGGGATTACGAACCAGCGGCTCTTGCCAGGGATCAGGTCATTTACGAAACATTACAAGATCAAAATATTGAATTGATTGGCGCAAAGGATCAGGTCATTTTTGAAAAAAATGAAATTACAAAAGATGACGGTCTACCCTACACGATATATACACCCTATGCTCGTAAATGGAAGGCCCACCTCACACCTTATCACCTAAAGGCATACCCTACTGAAAAGTATATTACCCATTTAAAGCCGCTACACAAACAGACGCTAGTGTCCCTTAAACAAATGGGGTTTAATGATTATAACACACAAGATTTCCCTTCTCAATCAACCCAAAAATCCGTCATTGAAAAATACCATCTTCAAAGAGATATTCCAGCAATTAACGGAACTTCTAGGCTAAGCTTACATTTGCGTTTCGGAACTATTTCTATTCGATCATTAGCGCAAGACGCTCTTCAATTAAATGAAAAATATCTTAATGAACTTATTTGGCGCGACTTTTATCAAACCATTTTATTTCATTTTCCACAAACTATTGACCGTTCTTTCAAACCTGCATATGATCGAATTGAATGGGAAAACAATGAAAGTGAATTTAAAGCATGGTGCGATGGTCAAACGGGTTATCCATTAGTTGATGCCGGCATGAGAGAACTCAATGCCACAGGATTTATGCACAATCGTGTTCGCATGGTTGTAGCCAGTTTTCTCACCAAACATTTACTTATTGATTGGCGCTGGGGAGAACGCTATTTCGCTGAAAAATTATTAGACTTTGAATTGGCTAGTAACGTTGGCGGCTGGCAGTGGGCTGCGGGATGTGGCTGTGATGCAGCTCCTTATTTTAGGGTTTTTAATCCTGAAGCTCAGCAGAAAAAGTTTGATCCTCAATTGAGCTACATAAAAAAATGGGTTCCCGAATTTGGTACAGCTGCTTATCCAGCTCCAATAGTTGACCATAAATTTGCGCGTGAAAGAGTTTTAGAAAGATTTAAAAAAGCATTACAACCATGAGTAACATTATTCAAATTGGGGACAACTGCCCCGTTTTTAGCCTCCCAGACAGCGAAGGAACAGAAATTCAAATTTCTGACTTGCTCGGCAAAAAAATATTGGTCTTGTTTTTTTACCCCAAAGACGACACCCCAGGTTGCACTAAAGAAGCTTGCGCATTTAGAGATGCTTACACCGATTTTCTAGATCTAGGCTGTGAAGTATTTGGGATTTCCTCTGACAACGGCCAATCTCATCAAGAATTCCAACAAAAACACAAACTACCCTATCCGCTGCTTTCTGATACACAAAAAAAGGTACGCCAGCAATTTGGCGTACCTCAATCATTATTCGGACTTATTCCCGGGAGAGTGACGTATATCGTCGGGCTAGATGGAAAAGTCGCGGGAATTTTTAATTCACAAACCAATCCTGTTGGGCATATTAATGAAGCCCTAAGAGTGGTTCGTAGTTTACTTACTGCTTAATAAATTGGAGTTCTGCAGTTAGTTTAACCTCATCGCCAACAACTACATTACCAGCTTCGGTTACAGCACTCCACGTCAGGCCAAAATCACTTCTTTTGATACTTCCAGTGAGTGTCATACCTGCTTTGGTTTGACCATATGGATCTACAGCTATTCCAGCAAATTCAGCTTTTAATACTACAGGTTTTGATTGCCCCTTTATGGTGATGTGACCGGCTAATTCTAGCGTTTCATCATCGATTTTTGTAACACCTGTTGAAGTAAAAGTTAAAGCTGGATGCTGTTCAGCATCAAAGAAATCTGCAGACTGCAAATGAGCGTCGCGATCAGCAACACCCGTATGAATAGAATTGATGTTGGCATCAAAGTTAAATTTTGCTGTCGAAAAGTCATCTCCTGTTGTGATGGCATGTGCATTGAATGAACTGAAAGTACCACTGACGTTAGAGATCATCATGTGACGCACTTTAAATCCTATTTCACTGTGCATTGTATCAATATTCCAAGTTGTTTCCATTTTGTTAGATTTTATTTTTTTACAAAGTTATTTTATTCCGTTGCACTTCATCTTAACCTATATCAAGACTTTACTAAGAAGATCAAAAAGTGTAATTTTGATAGATGAAGTCTATTCTAATCTTTGCTTTCCTTGTTATCACAAAAGGTGCGCTAGCACAAATTGTCAACAGTAAAATAAAAGCTGTTTATCCAACTAGCTATTACTTTGAAACGCAACGCATGCAAATGTTTCGCACACTGCTTTCAAATGACAATTTTCTTCCCACTCCACTTGGTGAACGCGCTAATGAAATTCCATTAAGCACTTGGTCTCACCAAATAGGAATCTGCGTGGGCTTATCCCGTTTTGTATATTTCGACGGTGGCGTTTCGTGGATGCAAAATGGAGAAGCATATACTTTTAAATCACTCGATTCAGACTCGAGCTTTAACTATCAAACCCGCTATCGTTACCTCGCCTTACCACTCCAACTTAAAATGGCTTTTGGAGATCAATTTAAGTTTTATGGGGGCATTGGTATAGTTCCAGGACTTTATCAAGACTACAAACAAGATCTGCAATGGACTAATCCTCTTGGCGCTAAATACGACGATGTAGTCAAAATCAATAATAATATGAATAGTTTTCAATTTTCGGGGCTTGGATCAGTTGGAATTGAAGCACAATTGGATAACAATTACACCATTCGTTTTGGTGCATTATATCGACGACAATTCAATAATTCATATAATCCTTACGATGCTTACGTGCACAAAAGTTTTGGCTGGGGTCTGAATTTAGGACTTTGTAAAAAATTATAAAAATGAAACTTCAAGAAATCACCAGTTTTCTAGAGGCAAAGTTTCCACTTCAGCTTCAAGAAAGTTACGATAATGCAGGCCTGATCTATGGCCGAGGCGAGCAAGAAATTAGCGGCGCTATCATATCTTTGGATGTCACAGAAGCTATTGTTGAAGAAGCACTAGCGAACAATTGCAATTTGATTATTGCTCATCATCCTATTGTATTCAAAGGACTTAAGCGATTCAATGGGAAAACCTATGTAGAACGTGTTCTAGAGCGTTGTATTCAAAATGGCATTGCGCTCTATGCCATACATACGAATCTCGATAACCACCTACATGGAGTCAATGCCAAAATTGCACAGCATTTGGGCTTGCAGGAATGTCGCATTCTACGCCCTTTAGACAACCAATTATGCAAGCTTGAAGTCTATGTTCCTCAAGAAGATTACGCTAGCTTAGATAGCGCTATTTTAGCTGCAGGGGCTGGTCAAATTGGTAATTACAAGAATTGTCATTTCAGAACGCTCGGAACAGGCACTTTTGAACCCAACGAAAACGCACAACCACACATTGGCCAAGTAGGTAAACGCGAAACCGTTCAGGAATTTAAGTTAGAATATGTTTTGGAGTCGAGTTGTGTAGCTCAGGTGTTATTAGCGATGCGCAAGGCACATCCTTATGAGGAAGTTGCATATCAATTGCTGCCAACCCAGAATTTACTTCAAGATAGAGGTGCAGGACTGATAGGTAATCTACCTGAGCCTATCGAGCCGCTTGAATTTTTAAAAATGATTAAAGAAAAATTCAATTGCGGTAGTGTAAGGTATACAAAGCTACTGCCTAAACACATTCAAAAAGTCGCACTTTGTGGGGGAGCCGGAAGTTTTCTTTTACCCGATGCCATTCGATCAAAAGCCGATGTATACGTCTCAGCAGACTTCAAATACCACGAATTTTTTGATGCTGAAGAGCACCTAATTATTGCTGATATCGGGCACTATGAAAGCGAGCAATATACTAGTGAACTATTAGCTGAACAACTTACAGAAAATTTTCCTAACTTTGCGGTCCGTTTAACTAAGTTGAATACGAATCCCGTTAACTATTTATAGCACATGGCAGCAGCAACCAAAAAAGAAGGTACCATCGCAGAAAAATTGGATGCGCTTTTTGAACTCCAGAAAATCGACTCTGAAATCGACCGCATTCGCACCATCCGTGGTGAACTTCCTTTAGAAGTGCAAAGTCTTGAAGATGAAATTATTGGCCTCAACACGCGCGTCTCTAAAATCAATGAGGAAATCAAAGAAATCGAGACTGAAATCGCAGACCGCAAAATAGCCGTTAAAGAGGCAGAAGGCGCTATAGCGAAATACAAAGAGCAACAAAACAATGTCCGCAACAACCGAGAATTTGAATCTCTTTCTAAAGAAATTGAATTCCAAGAGCTCGAGATTAAATTGCACGACAAAAAATCAAAAGAGGCAAAACTCAAAATTGACCTCAAAAAAGAAACACTTGTAGAAGCGGTTGAGCGCGTCGACATGAAACAAGGCGACCTTGATGGAAAGAAAGCAGAACTTGAAGCAATCGTCAGCGAAACACAGAAAGATGAAGAAAAACTTATCAAAGCATCTGATGCCGCAAAGAAAAATATCGAGGGCCGTCTAGTTTTTGCTTATGAGCGTTTGCGCACCAATGCAAAGAATGGGCTTGCAGTTGTTCAAGTAATGCGTGGATCATGCGGAGGTTGTTTCAACAAAATTCCACCTCAACGCCAACTTGACATCGTTACCAAAAAGAAAATTATTGTTTGTGAGCATTGCGGACGTATTCTTGTTCCTCAAGAAGCCACAGAAGCATAATCTACAGAATTGATCATAAAAAAAGCGCCCGAAAGAGCGCTTTTTTTATGGATAAGAATTACATATCATTGCCCTTATCACCTCAATTAATTGAGTTTGAACTGAATGTCTAACTTTGCAAGCTCCTTAAATAATTGACTCGATGGCTGCACTTTAATACTGCGAGAAGGTAGAGATACTTCTATACCATCTAGGGGATCAAAGACCGTAAAATGCAATTGACAAGCACCAGGATTTGCTTCAAATAAATCATGGAGTTGATCAATAACAAGTTGATCTAGTTGTTTGGCAGAAAAGCGTAACTTCAGCATTTTAGCACGTTTATCTCGAAGCTCTTGAAGGAGCTCTATATGGTGTACTACAAATTCAGGATACTGCCTGAAACGCGGAATTTCAATACGGCCTTTGATGGCCACAAAAGTACCTGGCTCCATGAAATGTTTAAATTTCAAATATGTTTCATTGAATAGATTCAATTTATATGCGTCTTGATAATCTTCGATAACCAATGTGCCAAATGCATCGCCGCGCTTGGTGATTCTATGTTCTGCATTGGTAATAATTGCAGCTAGCAGTAGGTCTCTTCCTAGGAATGAGGCTGGATCGTTAAGCATAGCAACTGTACCTGTACAAAAAGAATCGATTTCAACCTTGTAGTCATCTAAAGGATGTCCGGAGATGAAAATCCCAACAACCTCCTTCTCTCTATTCAGTTTATAGATTGCGGGCCATTCGTCGGCTCGGGGTATAGTGGGAGCAGGCATACTGGTGCCTGTTGCTTCGCCAAACATGCTGTGTTGAGAAGAATGCGCTTGTTCTTGGACACTAGCTCCGTATCGAATTGCAGCATCTAGGAAAGTCCTACCATTGGCATCTGTAACCATATATTGGGCGCGGTGAACTGTGTGAAAGGAGTCAAAGCCGCCGGCATAAACTAAACTCTCGAAAGCACGTTTATTGCATAATCGTAAATTGATGCGCTTTGTTAGGTCAAATATAGATTCAAAAGGACCGTTCTTACGCTCCTCCAAAATTGCTTCGACAGGTCCACTTCCCATACCTTTTATAGCTCCAAGACCAAAACGGATTGCCCCAGCAGCATTGACAGAGAAAGTAAAACCTGACTCATTGATATCAGGACCCAGCACAAGTATACCCATTCGACGGCATTCTTCCATAAAGAAAGATACTTGCTTGATATCAGACATATTATTACTGAGTACTGAAGCCATATATTCTGCAGGATAATTAGCCTTTAGATACGCAGTCTGGTAGGCTACCCATGCGTAACAAGTTGAGTGGGATTTATTGAAGGCATAAGAAGCGAAGGCCTCCCAGTCTTTCCAGATTTTCTCCAGAGTAGCAGCCGGATGCCCTTTAGCGCTTGCACGGTCAATAAATGTTGGCTTCATTTTATCTAAGACTTTCCTGTCTTTTTTACCCATTGCTTTACGAAGTGTATCAGCTTCACCTTTGGTGAAATCTGCTAATTTCTGGGAAAGGAGCATTACTTGCTCTTGGTAAACGGTAATACCATAGGTCTCTTTAAGATTAACCTCGCAATCGGGTAAATCATAAACGATGGGCTCCTCACCATGCTTGCGCTTACAATAAGATGGAATATATTCCATAGGTCCAGGTCGGTAAAGTGCGTTCATCGCAATAAGGTCGGCAAAAACGGTAGGCTTAAGTTCCTTAAGGTGTTTTTGCATACCAGGTGATTCATACTGGAATATTCCTACTGTTTCACCTCGCTGAAAAAGAGCATATGTAGCTTCATCATCAATTGGAAAAGCATCTGGATCGAGTTCAATTCCGCGATTTTCCTTCACCAATCGCACCGCATCTTTAATAAGGGTGAGCGTTTTGAGACCCAAAAAGTCCATTTTAAGAAGGCCTGCAGATTCTGCAACTGAGTTATCGTATTGTGTACAAACCATTTCAGAATCTTTTGCCGTCGCAACAGGCACAAAATTGGTGAGGTCGTCAGGAGTAATAATTACACCGCAGGCGTGAATACCGGTATTGCGCACTGAGCCTTCAATTTCCATGGCCTTTTGCAAAACCTGTGCCTGCAAGTCGGTACCTTGAAAAATACGACGAAGTTCTTTTGCGTTGCCTATAGCCTCTTGGTTGCGCAATTTGTCTACAAGTTCTGGCTCAGGCAGGGTAAATAATTTGCGTAATGAAAGGTCAGGAATTAATTTTGCCAAGCGATCAGCCTCTGGTAAAGGAAGATTCATGACTCGAGCGGTATCGCGGATGGCTGATTTAGCAGCCATAGTACCATATGTAATGATTTGCGCAACCTGATTTGCTCCGTATTTATTGATAACGTAATCTATAACCCTACTACGGCCTTCATCGTCGAAATCAATATCAATATCGGGCATGGAAATACGATCTGGATTGAGGAAGCGCTCAAAGAGCAAATCGTATTTAATAGGGTCTACATTGGTAATTCCAGTACAATAGGCTACGGCTGAACCAGCAGCAGAACCCCTTCCCGGACCAACTGAAACACCCATGTCACGAGCAGCATTACAGAAATCTTGAACGATCAAGAAATAACCAGGATAGCCAGTTTTTTCGATAGTTGCCAACTCAAAATCAATACGTTCTTTGATTTCTGCAGTGAGTTCGGTGTATCTCTTTTTCGCACCTTCATAAGTGAGGTGGCGCAAGTACGCATTTTCACCTCTTTTACCACCATCTATTGAATCTTGAACATCGATAAATGCTGAGGGTATATCAAAAGCAGGTAATAATACTTCACGCGCCAAACCATAGGGCTCGCATTTGGCTATGATTTCGGCAACATTTTCAATTGCTTGAGGAAGATCTGCAAACAGCTCGATCATTTCCTCAGTGCTTCTCATGAAATAAGAGTCATTTTCTAAGCCATAACGAAATCCTCGGCCCCGGCCTTTAGGCGTCTCTACTAATTCACCATCTTTGACACAAAGTAAGACATCGTGTGCAACCGCATCTTTTTGTTCGAGGTAATAGGTATTGTTGGTTGCAACTATCTTCACATTGTACTGATCTGCTAAGCGTACTAGCATAGGATTGAGCCGCTCTTCAACCTCGAGTTGATGACGTCCTATTTCGATGTAGAAATCTTCGCCAAATTGATCTTTCCACCAAAGTAGGGCTTCTTCGGCCTGTCGCTCTCCGACATTAAGTAACAAACTAGGGATTTCTCCATATAAATTACCACTTAAAATAATGAGGTCTTGTTTGTAATTAGCAAGAAGTGTTTTGTCAATACGAGGCACATAATACATACCTTGTGTGTATGCAGTAGAGGCAAGTTTGATGAGGTTTTGATAACCATTTTTATTTTTTGCTAAGCAGACAATTTGATAGCCATTGTCTTTCACAGATTTGTCTTGATGGTCGCGACAAACATTGAATTCACATCCAATGATGGGTAAAATTTCATGACCTTCAAAAGCCTCGCCTCTTTCTTCTGCATCTGCACGAGCAGCGGCAACTTTGGCATTGTGAGCAGCAGCCACTTTTTCAAATTGAAAAGCAGCCATCATGTTACCAGTGTCTGTTAGGGCTACGGCAGGTTGTTTCAAGGCAACCGCCTTATGAATGAGTGCACTCACCTCAGCTGTAGATTGTAAAATTGAGTACTGAGTGTGATTATGTAAATGAGCAAATACAACACCTTCCGATAAACTTTGGGATGATGTTTTTGAAACCGAATCTGTTGGCTCAGTGCAATTGGCTAAGCGTAGTTTTTCACTCTCGGCTTTAAGATTAACATGTTGAAGCCCTATCTTTTGAATGGGATTTGGATTGAGCGTTTGGTAGGATTCATAATAGCCTGGCTGCTGTAGAATTTCTTCCAAAGAATAATGTTCTTTTCTCAGTAATTCTAAAAAACAACGTGTTGTTGCCTCGACATCAGCAGTTGCGTTATGTGCCTCATTAAATGCTTCGTCAAAAAGGAACTGATGTAATTCTGTAAGCGTAGGTAACTTAAATTTTCCTCCACGACCACCTGGTATTTGACATAATTGGGCGCTCTTTTCAGTACAGGTATCCAGAATTGGTTTGGTAAGTGGGGTTTGAAGACCTAAGCGAAGGTATTCAGCGCCCATCACGTTGAGATCAAAGCGTAGATTGTGACCTACCATAAAATTAGCCCGAGCAAGATCTTTATTGAATAGCGCTAAAACATCTGATAGTTTTTCGCCTACTGCTTCGGCCAATTCGGTAGATATTCCGTGTACCCGTTCGGATTCAAATGGAATATTGAAGCCTTCAGGTCGGATAATAAAATCTTGTTGTGAGACCAATTCACCGGCTTCGTCATGAAGCTGCCAAGCGAGTTGTACAACGCGCGGCCAATTGTCCAAGTCAGCAATAGGCGCATTGAAATTTCGGGGCAAACCGGTTGTTTCGGTGTCAAAAATGAGGTACATGGCAGCAATAAAATGAGAACTCTAAATTTAGGGAATTCTACAGCGCGGCTCTGCAATTGTTGAAAACTATTATTCTTTGATTTTTTCTATGTTTGCAGAAATCATCCAATGCGTCAAAGTCTTCTTTTGGTTTGCTTATTTTCAGCGCTCATGTGTTTTTCACAATTCAATGAAACCGCGTATGGCTGTAGAAGAGACGTTATCATTTCTCAAACCAATTACGGCAGTGTTTACATTACTCGAGACCATAACTGCGATCTATACAAGTGGCTTTGTCCCGATCCTTTAGAATGGTTGATCAACTCTGAAATTGAAATAAATTTTCCAGAGTTAGCTCCATTCATCAGTCTACAACAATCCCAAGAGTTCTTTCCGAGCTATTGGAACGAGCTCCATACTTATCAAGATGAGTATTTTGTATATGGCCCAAGTGATTGGATGGCAAATAGACCCGAATATATTTTGGATTCCTTCTTAGTAGAAATTGCCTCTGACTTTACTTATTTCAGGATATTAAAAAAAGAGCTTGTTACAGCTCATGAACTCATGCTGACTTTAGATAGGTATGGCGAACAAACTCTATTGCGCATCAGGCTTTTATCATTTCCAAAAGGAGCAGCCGTTTGGGAATATTCAAGTAATAACAAAAGTTGGACTGAATTAAAAGTAGCAAGTGACTATATCCGAACATATGACATGATCAACAATGACTGTGTCGAACAAAAATGCTTTCAAGAATTTAAGTTTGATGCTATAGACCCAAGCCGCCTAGTTTTGATGGATAAATAGAGAGCTTACTTTTCCCAGTAGTTATTCAATAGAACGACCAATTTACGCGAAATATTATTCTGGTATCGCTTTGTTCTGTACCCACCCACCCAGTTGATACCTCTAATTGCATTTGTGAGAAATATTTCGTCTGCAGCAAGCAAATGTTGAGGCAAAATGGAACTTTCGTATACTTTGATACCATTGGCCAAAGCCAAATTGATTACTTGCATGCGCATCGTTCCTGCAAGGCAGCCTTCTTCCAAACTTGGTGTATATAATACTCCATTACTGATGATGAAAAAATTACAAGAAGATGTTTCAAGTATTTGCCCTCGATAATCCGTTAAAAACACGTCATCTAAATCTTTTGATTTGGCATGCAAGGCTGCCATAATATAAGGCAAGCCCATTTTTGTTTTAAAGTTGGAAAGCAAGTCCTTGTGAAGTTTCATTTCTTGATAAATATCAAGCTCTAGACCGCGAGCGTTTAACTCAAAATGATTCACCTCATAGGGTGCGACTTCAATGTAGTAAGTAGCTTCATTGGCATCAGGCAAATAAGCTCCGCCACTAATTCGATCAAGAGATAAACGACAACGTCCTCCTTCTGTGATTCCAGATAGTTCGCACAATTCTAAGATTTTGGCTTCAAAAAAAGCCGAAGTAAAGCTAGCAGATGGACGCATATGGATGGCTCGAGCACCAGCTAAAAGGCGCAAGATGTGATTTTCAATATTGAGTGGGCGTCCATTTATTATGCGAATGCTTTCAAAAACGCCATCGCCATATAAGTGAGCGCGATTACCTGGCGAGATGGTTGGGCCATCACCAGATAATACTGTTCCGTTGTTGTTCACATAACGCATAGGCAGCTAGAGTTCTAGACAAACAAAGATGCAAAAAAATGTGCATAGCCAGGTAAAAAAAGGAATACAAATAAAAGACCAGTGAGAGCCCCTGCAATGTGGGCATCATGGGCAATTCCTGTATGACCTTTCCTGAAAGCATAATACTCAATGAGCAAATAAATAGGGCCAAAAAGGTAAGCAGGTATGGGAATAGGAATAAACATCAACATAAGCCCTTGAGTTGGATGAGCTGCGATAAAGGCAAAGAGCACGGCAGTAACAGCTCCCGAGGCTCCTAAACTACGGTATCCGGATTGATTTTGATGTTTATAAAATGAATAGACGGTAGCAAACAAACCACCCATCAAATAAAGAAGTAGAAAATAATAAGTGCCTTTGAATGCACCATAAATGATGGAATATTCTTGCTCCAAAAAGCCACCAATAAACCATAAAGTAAGCATGTTGAACAATAAATGTGACCAATCTAAGTGGACGAAGATGTGCGTAAAAAAGCGCCACCATTCATTGTGGTGTTTAGATCGATAAGGAATAAAAAGCATGCGCTCTAAAAACATGCTGTTTTGAAATCCTTGCCAGGACAGAAGGACGGTCAATAAGAGGAGGCCAATAACCATCAAAAAATTAAATTAAATGAGTAAATTAATCGAAATTAAGCATTTAGTATGACGTATTTCCTCAAAATTACTCCTTTGCTTCTTTCATGCCTTTGCATACTCACTGCTTGTCTCGAAACACCCCAAAAAAAGAAGAAAGATTTTCTTCTTGACCAAAAATTACCAGATGCAGTAAAAATCAAACGGCTGCTCACAAACGGCCACCCCGAACTTCCGCTGCATTCAAAAGAGCGCCAAGCACTTTATGGATTTTATCAAAAAATAGATTTTAAACCAGTTTTCAGCGGCACCTCTAAAGAAAATACAATTCAGAAGAATTGGATTCAAACTATTGCCAAACACCGGTATTTTGGTTTGCCGAGTGCAAGAATAATTTCGCTCGAAAAAAGACCTGATTTGATCAAAGAATTATTGATCCACTACCAAATAGGCACAATTGTACATGATCTTGATAGCGGCTTTATAGATTTTAAAAACCAAACCTTTAAAAACAAAAAATGGAAAGAAGTTCCATTGGATTGGATCAGCAACACAACAAATACAGATTCACTTTTACTCACATGTGGACCGAGTGATACCAACTATCGCTATTTTGCACAGCATCTTTATAACTTTTGCGATTCAACTCAACTCGATACGCTAGCGCATGAGATCAGTACAGAAAAAGAAAATAAATCCCTTGCATGGAACCAGCTACAATCAGCACTTATTGAACTAGGCTACTGTAATGAAAATACGGATAGTTTAGGGATTAGAGCTGCATTAAGAAAATATCAAAAGAATCAAAAACTATTACCAGATGGTCACATAGGCCCAGCAACAGCACTTGCCTTTGGAGAATCAAAAACAGACAAATTATACCTGGCTCAAATTTCACTGGACAAAGTCAGGCAATCCCTACACAAACCCTCCACTTTCGTTGCAATTAACTTACCATCTTTTGAATTACAATTCTTCTCCAAAGACACCTTAAGATCTACACACCGCGTAATTATTGGTAAAATAGCGCATCCAAGTCCTACCTTGCAATCAAAAATTTATCAAATAATCACACTACCCTATTGGCGCGTACCAAGTTCTATTGCTAAAAACGAAATTTTACCGGCTCTCAAGCGCAATTATGCTTATCTCCAAGAGCAACATATGCGTATTTATGGTAAAGAAAAAAAAGAAATTGACCCACAAAAAGTCAATTGGAAAAAAATAAAAAACCAAACTTTTCCATACGTAATTGAGCAAGATCCTGGACCATGGAATAGCCTTGGACTCATAAAATTTAATTTCTCAAACGAATTTTCAGTTTACGTACACGACACCCCAAGTAGGGGTTTATTTGGAAACAATTTTCGAAGTTTTTCCCATGGATGCATGCGTGCACAATATCCAATTGAACTCGGTCAAATCATATTGAACCAAGACTGTTTGGGCCAAAAATGCAATGAAGTAAATGGAGATTCACTTCAGAAGCTCATTGATGAAGAGCGTCACCAAAAAATCCAATTGCTTAAACCAATTCCAATTTTTGTTGAATATCACACTGTAACAGCAGACCGGAAAGGTTTGCATTTTCATTTAGATCTCTACCAAAAGGATCGGAAAATTTTAGACCTATTTCGTTCGGGAAATTATGGCTAATTTTGACAAAAAAATTTATCATGATCGTTTCTCCATCTGTGCTCTCGTGTGATTTTGGCAATATCCAACGCGATACCCTCATGCTTCATCATTCTACGGCAGATTGGTTACACATAGATGTCATGGACGGCGTATTTGTTCCAAATATTTCATTTGGTTTTCCAGTTTTGCAAGCCATTCGCAAGCACACTGATAAAATTTTAGATGTACACCTCATGATTGCCAACCCAGATGCCTACATTGAAGACTTTCAAAAGTCAGGAGCAGACATCTTAACTGTACATTACGAGGCCTGTACGCATCTACACCGTACGATCAGTAGAATCAAAGAACTGGGCATGAAAGCTGGTGTTGCACTCAACCCACATACACCAATAGAAGTTTTGAGTGAGGTAGCAAACCTATTAGATTTAGTACTGATCATGAGTGTAAATCCGGGGTTTGGGGGTCAAAAATTTATTGCTGCAGCTACAGACAAGGTTTCTAGACTAAAAACCCTTCGTACCAACCTCAAGGCTTCTTTTATTATTGAAGTAGATGGTGGTGTGAACTTAGAAACCGGAGCTCAATTAGCCAGTGCTGGTGCAGACGCACTTGTAGCTGGTAGTTTTGTATTTGGCGCTCCTGATCCTGTGGCTACAATTGCGGCGCTCAAAAGCTTGTAATTAACGTAACCAAACCACTCTTTTCGCGTTAAACATCATATGAAGCACCTTATTGCTTTTTTACAATTGATGTTTTTGCTTCTGCCCTTTGTCAGCTTAGCAGATGACCTTGCTCAAAAAGAGCAAATTGCCACCCAACTGCTTAACAAATTGCGAACGAGTAAGAATGACTATCAAACACAGCAATTACACATTGAATTCAAAACAGCAATGTCAGCGCTAGTTCGAAGCAAAGAATTCTTCGATTACCAGCTTCAAAGTCTCCAAATCGCCGATCTCAAAAGCAACAACAAAACCATTCGTGTACTAACTTGGAATGTTGAGCTTTCAGACCTATCCAACACTTATGGCGGATTTATTTTAAGGCGAGATGAAGGAAGAGATCGAGTTGTGGTGTATGAACTTATGGATATATTGGACCCATACAGCAATAAACCAGAGCAGGTCGTCGATCACAAAAACTGGTATGGCGCCGTGTATTACAAAATCATCGATTTCTCTTTCCAAGGGAAAACACAATATTTACTTTTTGGTTACGACGGTGGTACTTCAATGAGTAATTTTAAAATTCTTGACGTGCTTAGTTTTTCTGGGCAGAATGCCAAATTTGGCAGCCCAGTTTTCAAAGATCCAAAAGGACTAAAAAAAAGAGTAGTATTTGAATATGCTAACATGGCTAGCATGTCATTAGAATTTGAACCAAAGCGCGCTCGAATCGTATTTGATCATTTGTCACCTGAATCACCCGCATTAGAAGGAGTTCAGTCTTACTATTTTCCCGACATGTCCTATGATGCTTATGTTTATGATTTCGATCGAGAAATATGGATTCTCGAATCAGATGTCATTGCAACCAATGCAGAAGATATTGGGGAGCGATATTTTTATACGCTCAATAAAAAAACAGGGAAAGTTGAAAAAAATCGAATGCGTGGCGATTGGATGAACCCAACTGATCAATCAAATCCAGAAAATGGGATGCATCGAGCTTCTTTACCGCAACAAGACAACTCTTCAGAACAATTAACAAAAAGTAAAAAACGTCGGCGTCTACACCTTTTTAAAAAGCCAATTAATCCAGAATCTTACCAAGAATAAGACCTATGCAACTCGGAAAAATAAATACCCTAACCATCAAGCGCTTTGCACCCCCTGGAGCTTATTTGGTCGATTTACAAGAAAACGAAATACTATTACCCAATAAATACCTAACTCCAGACATGGAAGAAGGTACTGAGGTGGAGGTTTTTGTTATGAAAGATTCTTCAGAACGGATGGTTGCAGTCACAGAAAGACCCTATCTATTGCTGGGAGACTGTGCTTATTTAGATGTTGTTCAAGTCAACCCATATGGCGCCTTTGTAGATTGGGGCCTAGATAAGGATTTATTTGTGCCCTTTGCCGAACAGCGACAGCGTTTAGAAATTGGCGATCGTTATCTTTTCACCTTACTCTACGACTTTGAAACAGACCGATTGTTTGGAAGTATGAAAGTAAAAAAAGTACTAGTCCCTTGCAATGACATGAACCTAGAGGGTCAAGAAGTTGATTTGTTGATCTGTGAAGAAGGCAAATTGGGAAGAAACGTAATCGTCAATATGCGCTATGAAGGCCTTATTTTCAAGGACCAACAAAGTAAGCCCTTAGCAAGTGGAGATGAGTGTAAAGGTTATGTTGCCAAGGTTAGGGAAGATGGCAAGCTCGACATCCGACTCGAAATACCTAATGACAGCAGATATGATGCTGCCGAGCAAAAAATTTTAGCTGTCATGGCCCAAAATGATGGTTTTTTGGCACTAACAGACAAAAGCGATCCTGAGGAAGTTCGAGCAATTCTTGGCCAGAGTAAAAAAATATTCAAACAAGCTGTTGGCAAATTGTATAAGCACCGTAGAATTACAATTGAATCCGATGGTCTCCGTTCTCTCAATAATCCGAGAACGTCCTAACGTCCATCGCCGTCTAACAGATTTCCTAAACCACCTAAGATACTTCCCTCCTCTTTTCGTGTGGTAGTTCCATAGGATAAGATACGCGAAGCAAGTCTAGATATAGGCAAACTTTGCAACCATACTTTTCCAGGGCCTCTGAGTGTTGCAAAAAATAGACCTTCGCCACCAAAAATAGTATTCTTAATGCCACCAACAAATTGGATGTCATAGTCAATTTCTTGTGTGTAAGCGACTATACAACCTGTATCTACGCGTAAGAATTCACCTGGCAAAAGTGTTTTTTCGGTAATGTATCCACCTGCATGACAAAATGCCAAACCATCACCTTCAAGTTTCTGCATGATAAATCCTTCACCGCCAAATAATCCTGTTCCCAGTTTTTTTTGAAACTCAATACCAACACTTACTCCTTTGGCAGCACATAAAAATGCATCCTTTTGACAAATCATTTTACCATTATATTTCATGAGGTCAAAAGCAATAATTTTTCCGGGATAAGGTGAGGCAAAAGCAACTCTTGCCTTTCCTAATCCTTGATTGGTGAAAGCTGTCATAAACAGACCTTCTCCGGTCAGCAATCGTTTACCTGCGCTAAAAAGTTTACCCATCATGCCTCTTTGAGCTGAACCATCGCCAAAAATCGTTTGCATTTCTATGGCTTGCTCCATGTACATAAAAGCCCCAGACTCAGCAATTGCAGTTTCTTGAGGATCCAGCTCGATTTCTACGAGTTGCATTTCTTCACCCTTGATGAAATAATCTATTTCGTGATTTTTACGCATGTTTTTTATTTCAAAATTAGCAACAAAGTAGTTAGCAAGGATTGTTTAACTTTGCCAAATGGAAACACCACAAAAAATTGCAGTCATAGGCGGTGGGAGCTGGGCAACGGCATTGGTTAAAATTCTATGTAATAATTTTTCGCGCGTTCATTGGTGGATGCGTAGTGAGGAAGCTATTTCTCATATTCAACAATTTGGACACAACCCAAAATATCTTCAGTCTGTTGCTTTCGATAACCAACGACTCATATTAAGTGCTCATTTGGAGCAAACTCTTGCCGAAGTAGATTGGGTTATAATTGCTACACCTGCCGCTTTTTTGGAGGAGGCTTTTAATGGTATTAGCGCCAAGCATTTTAGCGGAAAAGTCGTGTTTTCTGCAGTAAAGGGAATCATTCCTTCCTTCAACGCCATTCCTGCTCGCTTCATTCATAAAAGTTTTGGTGTGCCCTATTCTCAGATTGGCATCATCTCTGGCCCCTGTCATGCAGAAGAAGTTGCAATGGAGCGTCTTTCATACCTCACCCTAGCATGTTCAAATATTGAGCATGCCCAGCAGATGGCAACAGCCTTGAGCTGTCGATATATTAAAACCACGACTAGCGATGACCTATTTGGAACTGAATTCTCTGCTGTATTGAAGAACGTTTATGCATTGGCAGCTGGTATCTGTCATGGTTTAGGATATGGCGACAATTTTCAAGCAGTATTGGTAGCCAATGCCATCCAAGAAATTGAGCGATTTATTGACGTCTTGCATCCACTGCACCGCGACACCAAATCAAGTGCTTATCTTGGAGATTTATTGGTTACGGCTTACTCAAACTTTTCACGCAACAGAACCTTTGGTTTCATGATAGGTAAGGGCTATTCCGTCAAGAGTGCACAACTTGAAATGAATATGATCGCCGAAGGCTATTATGCGACTAAAAGCTTGCACGAAATCAATCAAAAATTCAAGGTAGACATGCCTATCCTTACGGCTGTTTACCATATCATCTATGAGAAAATTTCTCCTTCAATCGAAATGAAATTACTGGCTGAAAAACTCAATTAAATGAAGGTTTTTAAATTCGGAGGCGCCTCCGTTAAAGACGCTAAGGCTGTTAAGAATGTGAGTGCCATTTTAGGGCGCTTTCCAGAAGAAAAATTACTTGTGGTTGTCTCAGCAATGGGGAAAACCACCAACAAGTTAGAGGAGCTTGTCCATGCTTTATATAATCAAGATCATCGCATTTACGCTGGCTTGCTAGATGATATCAAAGCATATCATGACGAAATACTCGCAGGTTTGTTCCCAGAAAGACATTATCAAGTATATCAGGAATTAGAGGATATTTTTGAACAAATCAACCAATTGTTTTTCAAGCCATTAGCAGATAATCGTTCCTTTCAATATGACCAATTAGTCGCATATGGAGAGCTTATTTCAAGTAAAATACTAGCTGCATATCTCACTGACCAATCTTATAAGTGTTCTTGGATAGACGCCAAAACGATCATACGCACTGATAATCAATATCAAGAGGGGCAAGTGGACTGGACAAAAACACAAGAGTTTTGCCAAAAACTTGTCTTGCCAAAGTTTGATCAAATTGACATCGCAATTACTCAAGGATTTATTGGCTGTACTAGCGAGGGTTTTACAACTACACTTGGGAGAGAAGGATCTGACTACAGTGCGGGAATCATCGCATTTTGCTGTAATGCAGAAAGCGTGACCATTTGGAAAGATGTGCCAGGAATGCTCAATGCTGACCCAAAATATTTTGAGCACACTCAACTCCTCTCTCAAATTTCATTTAAAGAAGCAATAGAGCTGTCTTACTACGGGGCAAGTGTCATACATCCAAAGACAGTTCAGCCCCTTCAGCAGAAAAATATCCCGCTTTTTGTTCGTTCATTTATCGATCCGGATTCGCTTGGTACAACAATCTCTTCAAATGCTGAACGGGATTCACATATACCTTCCTACATAGTCAAACACGACCAAGTATTGGTTACTATTTCTTCCAAAGATTTTTCTTTTATTGCTGAAAAGCAATTAGCAGAAATCTTTAGTGCGTTGGCATCCTTGCAAGCACATATCAATCTAATGCAAAATTCTGCTCTGAATTTTTCAGTTTTATTGGACCGGAAAAAAATTGATATTTCTGCATTGCAAAATCAATTGAGCAACAGGTATAATATCAGATACAACGAAAATCTTGAACTCGTAACAGTACGTCATTATAACGATGAAATCTTAGTACAAATGAGTTCGGGAAAAATCAAACTACTAAGTCAACTAACGCGAACAACAGCACGATTGGTCTTGCAAAATTTGAACTGATTTTTATTTAGAAAGATTCAAAATACCATAAAAATGGTATAGAAAATTTCTCTAAATGAATGTACTTTTGCACATGTCCAAGACCTTAGAAGGTATTTCGTTAAATGAGCTTGTAGAAATTGCTGCAATTGCTGATAACGAAATTGCACCCAAACTCACAGAAATGGGTTTAACCAAGGGTCAGAAAATCAAAGCAATTTTTAAAGCTCCATTTGGGGATCCGATTGCCTACGAGATCAATGGCAACATCATTTCCATGCGAAAAGAAGAGGCCATGCAAGTTGAAGTTCGAAGGGCTCAGGTCAAATTTTCGTAGCTTTGTGCGTCATGAAAATCGCGTTATTAGGAAATCCCAACACCGGAAAGAGTTCTATCTTTAATATGCTAACTGGCTTGCGCCAGCAAGTGGGAAACTTTCCTGGAGTGACCGTTGAACTTAAGAAAGGTAGTATCAAAACCCCTCAAGGTCAACATGAACTCATCGATTTTCCAGGAAGCTACAGTATTTTTGCACGATCTATTGATGAGCAAGTTGTAAATGAAGTTCTTAAGCAACCTACACATCCTGATTTCCCAGATGCTGTGATTTATGTCGCAGACTCCGCTAACCTTGAACGTAACCTCCTATTTTTTAGCCAACTCTATGACTTAGGATTTCCGATTTTATTAGTGCTCAACATGTGGGATCGCGCACAACAAAAAGGATTAAAAATAGATGTCGAAGCACTTGAAAAAGCATTTCCAGAAGCCAAAATCGTAAGTACTAATGCCCGTATTTTACTAGGAAAAGATAGAATACTTAAGGAATTAGAATCCTTGCCAAATGAAGCGCGTACGCCATTTCATGATACAGCATTTCATGTGCTTACTTCTCACGCTGATCAGACTAAAAATTCAGATGCCCGACTACAAAAAATCAGAGCTTTAGCGCTCAGCACAGAAGCACCTATTCAAGCACCTAATAGATCAACACGCCTTGATAGAATTCTCACCCACCCGATCTATGGCTACCTGATTTTTGCTTCCATATTATTGGTGATCTTTCAATTTATTTTCAGCTTTGCAAGTATCCCTATGGATTTCATAGACGGTCAATTTGTTCGGTTGAGCGCCTTTATATCAGAACGTTTACCTTCGGGAATATTGAATGATTTACTCTCTCAAGGAATCATACCAGGGATTGGAGGTGTGCTCGTATTTGTACCACAAATTGCCATTTTATTTTTTTTCATTGCGCTACTAGAAGAAAGCGGTTACCTATCTAGGGTCGTATTCATCATGGACCGACTCATGAGACCGTTTGGCCTCAATGGGAAAAGTGTTGTCCCTTTGCTATCTAGCGTTGCCTGTGCAATTCCTGGAATTATGTCTGCAAGGACAATCTCAGATTGGAAAGAAAGACTGATTACTATACTAGTTGCGCCTTTCATGAGTTGTTCTGCAAGAATTCCAGTATACACTTTGCTCATCAGCTTGGTAATACCAAAAATATATTTGGGCGGTTTTTTAAGTTTACAAGGTATTGTACTCTTTGGATTGTATGCAATGGGGATTCTTTCTGCGCTGTTTACTGCATTCCTTCTGAAACTGTTCGTTAAGAGTCGTCAACTTGGCTTTCATTTAATGGAACTTCCAGATTATAAAACCCCGAGACTCCGAAATGTAGGAATTACAGTCTTTGAAAAGGTCAAGGTTTTTATTTTTGACGCCGGTAAAATAATCGTAGCCATATCTATCCTATTATGGGCACTTGCTACGTACGGACCTCCATCAAGGGAACAAGCATTGCGTGCACTTCACCATGACAAAAGTTTTCTAAATGCTGCGCCAAGTGAACAACAAGAACAAGAAAATGCTTTGTTACTATCCAAATCATATATCGGTCATTTTGGCAAATGGATGGAGCCCGCTATTCAACCACTCGGCTACGATTGGAAAATTGGTATTGCGCTTCTCAGTTCTTTTGCAGCACGTGAGGTTTTTGTGGGTTCTTTAGCTACGATATACGCTGTCGGTGATGATTCCGATTCTCAA
>JAURNL010000018.1 GCA_030830205.1 Crocinitomicaceae bacterium
ACAGCTTGCTGTAGTTTCTGTAGACCCTTCCAAAAGAAAAACGGGTGGTGCCTTACTCGGTGACCGCATTCGCATGAACGCAATAAAAAGCCAACGTGTGTATATGCGATCACTGGCTACACGCCAGTCTAACTTAGCACTATCAAAACACGTTGCCGAAGCAATTTCCATTTTAAAAGCAGCAAAATACGATCTGATTATCTTAGAAACCTCCGGCATTGGGCAGTCCGATACTGAAATCCTTGATCACTCAGACGTGTCATTATATGTCATGACACCAGAATATGGAGCTGCAACCCAACTCGAGAAAATTGATATGCTCGACTTCGCCGATGTCATTGCACTCAATAAATTCGACAAACGAGGCGCCCTTGACGCCCTGCGCGATGTTAGAAAGCAATACCAACGCAACCACAATCTATGGGATAGCGCGGTTGATGACATGCCTGTATACGGAACAATTGCCTCTCAATTCAATGATCCAGGCATGAACACCCTTTACAAGGTAATAATGGACCATATCGTGAAAAAAACCGGCGGTGACCTCCAATCTACTTTTACCATCACGCGCGAAATGTCACAGAAAATATTTGTTATCCCACCTGAACGAACGCGATATCTTTCGGAAATTTCTGAAAATAACCGGGCATATGACAAGTGGGTAGACACTCAAGTTGCTGTTGCCACCAAATTGCACGGACTTCAAGTTTCTATGGACACCATTCGTGCCTCTAGCTTAGAAGATAAAGACCGCTTGTTAAAAGGTTTACAAGAAGCTTTTGAACAAGAAAAACTAAACTTTGACCCTAAAAATTGGGAGCTTATTCAAAACTGGGATGCCAAAAAACAAGCATTCAAAAACCCAGAGTATAAGTTTAAAGTACGTGACAAAATTTTAAGCATACAGACGCATACTGAATCGTTGTCGCATTTGCAAATCCCAAAAGTTGCGACGCCTAATTACGTAAGCTGGGGCGATATACTTCGATGGGTTTTGCAAGAAAACGTACCTGGTGAATTCCCTTACACTGCTGGCTTATTTCCTTTCAAACGCGAAGGCGAAGACCCTACACGTATGTTTGCAGGTGAAGGTGGTCCAGAACGCACCAACAAACGCTTTCATTACGTTTCACTTGGCATGCCAGCTAAACGACTTTCCACTGCCTTTGACTCTGTTACACTCTACGGCAACGACCCGGACTTACGACCGGATATCTACGGTAAAATAGGTAATTCAGGAGTTTCCATTTGCTGTCTAGACGATGCCAAAAAACTCTATTCTGGTTTTGACCTCAGCCATCCCGCAACATCTGTCTCAATGACCATTAACGGCCCAGCTCCAATGCTGTTGGCGTATTTCATGAATGCGGCGATCGATCAGAATTGTGAGAAATACATCAAGGCTAATGGCCTAGAAGCAGAAGTCGAAGCCAAAATTGCTGCTATTTACAAGAATAAAGGTACTGAGCGTCCGGCATACCAAGGTGAGCTTCCTGAAGGAAACGACGGCCTCGGACTGATGCTCCTTGGAGTTACAGGCGACCAAGTTTTACCAGCAGCTATTTATGCTCAAATCAAAGCCGATACACTGAAGCAAGTACGTGGTACGGTTCAGGCCGATATCCTCAAGGAAGACCAGGCGCAAAATACCTGCATTTTCTCTACAGAATTTGCATTGCGTCTCATGGGTGACGTTCAAGAGTATTTCATTGCAAACAGCATTAGAAACTTTTATTCGGTCTCCATATCTGGCTACCATATTGCTGAGGCAGGTGCCAACCCAATTACTCAATTAGCATTTACACTTGCCAATGGCTTTACTTACGTAGAATACTACCTTAGCCGCGGTATGGACATCAATGAATTCGGGCCCAACTTATCGTTCTTTTTCTCAAATGGAATTGACCCCGAATATGCCGTTATTGGACGTGTAGCTCGCCGGGTGTGGGCCAAAGCTTTGGCAAAGAAATATGGCGCTAATGCTAGGGCCCAAATGCTTAAGTACCATATTCAGACTTCTGGGCGCTCCTTACATGCACAAGAAATCGACTTCAACGACATACGAACTACACTACAAGCACTATACGCTATCTACGATAACTGTAACTCTTTACATACCAACGCCTACGACGAAGCTATTACCACCCCTACTGAAGAATCCGTAAGAAGAGCTATGGCCATTCAGTTAATTATCAATCGCGAACTCGGATTAGCTAAAAACGAAAATCCGCTTCAAGGAGCATTTATCATTGAAGAGCTCACCAATTTGGTGGAGGAAGCTGTATTGTCTGAATTCGACCGCATCACCGAACGTGGAGGAGTTTTGGGAGCCATGGAAACCATGTATCAACGCTCGAAAATTCAAGAAGAGTCTTTGTATTACGAAACGCTCAAACACACAGGCGAATTCCCAATCATTGGGGTAAATACCTTTTTAAGTTCAAAAGGGTCACCTACAGTTTTGCCCAAAGAGGTTATTCGTGCAACCGAAGATGAAAAAGCTTATCAGATCAGCATGCTTCGCAATTTACATCGTGCAAATCAAGATGCCGCAAGCCAAGGTATTGCCAAAGTTCAAGAAGCGGCAGTCCAGAATTTAAATATCTTCGCGGAGCTTATGGAAACTTGTAAAGTGGCTTCATTAGGACAGGTAACCAACGCCTTGTTTGAGGTTGGCGGCCAGTACCGACGCAATATGTAAGCCATGAACTCAGCACTTTTGTCCGGAATCGCGCAGCAAATTGCACTCAAAAAGAAAAGTTTTCGTACAGAGCAACGTGAGCTCCTCTCTAAGGTAGTGAATGAAAAATATAGTGGTCTTTCGGTTTCTAAAAAGTTAAGAAGTAATTTATTGCTTTTAGAAGATTCCAACACTTTCACAATAACTACAGGGCATCAGCTTTGCTTGATGACAGGACCGTTATACTTCATTTACAAGATCTTACATGTCATCAAATTAAGCGCTGACTTAAAAGAAAAATTTCCGGATCAGCATTTTGTACCGGTTTATTGGATGGCTTCTGAAGACCACGACTTTGAAGAAATCAGAAGCTTCTTGCTTTTTGGACAAAAATGGAGCTGGGAGAGCACTCAAAAAGGAGCTGTGGGTCGCTTTGCAACTTCGGATCTTGAACCATTGTTAAAGGAATTAGGTTCTAAATTTCAAAATCATCCAGATAGCGAAATCCACGAATTGCTCGATTGCTTGACAAAAGACAATTATGGAGATGGATTCTTCTCTTTTGTTCACGCCTTATTCAACGACTATGGATTGCTCATTATTGATGCTGACAACCCGCATTTGAAAGAAAGCGCCTGGCCAATTTGGAATAAAGATCTTTACACCCCTGAGATTCACCAAGCGGTACAGCGACAAACTGAACAGCTGCATGAACAAGGTCTGCCAACTCCTATTGAAAGCAAAGAAACAAACTTGTTTAAACTAGCAGCTGAAAAAAGGGAAAGAATCAAAAAAACTGACACTTTTTTTTATCAAAAAACAGACAGTGCTCAACTTTCTCCCAATGTGGTACTCAGGCCTGTTTACCAGGAATGGATCTTGCCTAACTTAGCCTACATTGGCGGGCCGAGTGAAATTGCTTACTGGCAACAATTGCCTCAGGTCTTTGCTTGTATAGACCTACCCTTTCCGCTCATTATACAACGCGTAGGTGGCATCATTATTCAAGAAAAAGACGTAGCGTTTGTGGACAAACTTGGTTTTGAATTAGAAGATTTTCTTTCTGACAAAGCCGAACTTAAAAATCGTTACCTCAAAAAAGCTGGTGATCAAGAACCCAATTATGGTCATTTGGATTTACTATGGAGTGACTACAAAGACGCTTTTCTAAAAATTGTAGACGGAGAGTTACCTCCAGAAAGAAGAATGATCGAAGCCGAACTGACCCGCATTCAAAAACAACGCGAAACACTCGAGCAAAGATTTGAAAAAACACGGAAGTCCAAATTCGATAAAGCACTCAAGCAGATAGAGCAACTTTCGGAGAAAATCCAGCCCAAAGGCCAACTACAAGAGCGTAGCAGCAACATCCTGAACTTTTGCCCGGACGGTGAAGTTTCAGCCAGAATTAGTGCTATCTACGATCAACTAGACCCCTACAACCAAGAAAAACAATGGTTTGTGTTGTTGTAAACGAAAAATAACGACCTTTGTGTCAAATTGACAATATGGCTCAAAACGACATTCGAACAGTTCTTTCCAAACATCCTACGATCCCTGTTGTAACCTTTAACAACACAGAAGAAGTAATTCCTAAAATGGATGCGCTTATTGCTCGCGGCATCTTTTGTATTGAAATTACCTTACGTACTCCAGTTGCATATGACTGCATTGCGCTCGCTAAAAAGCATTACGGAGATCGCTGCGCCATTGGTATGGGTACCGTAGTAAGGGCAGACCAAATCGAAAAAGCCATTGACCTTGGTGTTGATTTTATGGTGAGTCCGGGCCTCAATACCTCGCTCGCTCCACTTTTTGAAAAAAGCAAGATTGCGTTCATACCCGGTGTAGCAACCCCAAGCGAAATCATAGAAGGCATCCAATTTGGTTGGGATACCTTCAAGTTTTTCCCGGCCAATTTATTTGGTGGCTTGGGTGCACTCAAAGCTTATAGTCAAGTTTTTCCTCATATTCAATTTTGCCCCACAGGCGGGATTACCGAAGAATCCTATCCAGAATACCTAGCATTGCCCAACATTATTTCGGTAGGTGGTTCTTGGATGTAAGCAACCACACTATCTTCTCCTTGTTCTAAACGTATGTTATTTCTCCTTTTTCTACTCCTACTGATTGTTTCAGAATGGATTTTCTTGCTCGGTATCTGGAGCATACCCTCCTCAACATTTGCTGTTATCGGCATTTTACATTTGAGCGCTATTTTGGTGAGTATTGGACTCTTTGTATGGGGCTTTCGCAATCCAAAAATGCGCAGTAATTACAAACTTGGGTTCTCTATCTTTGGTTTTTTTGTGGCAATTGGCATCCCTGCCATGTTCTACCTCCTCCCTGGATTGGTATCCCTAACCTTTCAAAGTGAATTGGCCCGAAATATAGGTTTTATCTTTGCTGGACTCAATTTTATTGCTATTCTAATTGGCATCTTTTATGGTCGTTGGGCATGGAAAGTGCGACATGTTTCTCTTTCATTCGAAAACCTACCTGAAAAGATGGACGGTGTTCAATTCGTTCAAATTTCAGATGCTCATGTAGGTAGTTTTTTTGGACAGACAAAGAAAGTCCAAAAAGCTATTGACCTCATCAATGAGCTAGACGCCGATTTCTTCTTATTTACAGGAGACCTTGTTAATAATAAAGCAGACGAATTCCGAGGTTGGGAAGCCCTATTTTCTCAAATTCAAGTTAAAAAAGGCAAATACAGTATTTTGGGTAACCACGACTATGGCGACTACATCTCTTGGGATTACGACCATGAAAAAACAGCCAATCTCCAAGAGCTTATCCGCATGCATGAATTAATTGGTTGGACACCACTATTAAATAAAGCCATCGAACTCGAAGATGGATTTTGGTTAATGGGTGTAGAAAATTGGGGAAAAGCAGGTTTTAGAAAAAGTGGTAAACTTGAAGAAACACTTGCGCAGACCACAAAAGGTTTTAAATTATTGCTTAGTCATGACCCAAGCCACTTTGATGCACAAGTCATTCATACAGATATTGACCTTACCCTTTCGGGTCACACCCATGGTATGCAATTCGGAATTGAGCGTTTTGGCTTGCGCTGGAGCCCAGTTAAATTGATGTATCCAAAATGGGCAGGCTTATACCAAGTAGGCAAACAATACCTCTATGTAAATCGAGGCTTTGGCTACCTCGGTTTTCCAGGCCGCGTAGGCATTTATCCCGAAATTACCTCCATCACGCTTCGTCGGAAGGCTTAGTTTTTTGCATTCCTTTCTCTTTTTTCGCGTTGGCAGCTTTTATGGCCTCTCCCGCCTGATTTGATGCTGCAAAAGATGCGATCGTCTGATTGAGTAAGTCTGCACCTGCCTGTGGAGAATTAGGAAGTAAGATAAGATTAGAATTGGTATGCGCCCCTACCGATTGCAAGGTGTCATAGTGTTGGGTTACAACGATCAGTGCAGACGCTTCTTGAGAATTGATCCCTACTTTATTTAAAACCTCAACAGACTCTTCCAATCCACGCGCAATTTCGCGACGTTGGTCTGCAATACCTTGACCTTGGAGTCGCTTACTTTCTGCTTCTGCTTTAGCCTTTTCGACAATAAGAATACGCTGTGCATCCCCCTCATATTGTGCAGCAATTTTCTTGCGTTCTGAAGCATTAATTTGGTTCATCGCATTCTTCACCTCTTGATCAGGGTCAATATCGGTAACTAGGGTTTTAATGATGTCGTAGCCATACTCTAACATCGCCTCGTTCAATTCTGATTTAACGGCAATAGCGATGTCATCTTTGCGCTCAAAAACGTCATCTAGTCGTAATTTTGGAACTTCAGCACGAACGACATCAAATACATAAGAAGTGATTTGCTCGTGCGGGAAATCAAGTTTATAAAATGCCTCGTATACTTTTTCCATTAAAACTTTATACTGGACCGACACTTTAATTTTCACAAAAACATCATCTTTTGTTTTGGTTTCTACCACTACATCGAGCTGTTGAATTTTGAGACTCAACCTACCTGCCACCCGATCAACAAAAGGAATCTTCATTTGCAAACCGGACTGACGAACAGCCGTAAATTTTCCAAATCGTTCCATAATAGCAGCAGTCTGTTGTTTGACAACAAAAAATATGCCCTTAACAAGTAGTACAGCTATCGCAATATAGGGTAGCAAATTTAAAAGTTGGATTTTCATGATGATCTATTTGGGGATTTTTTTATTTATTGAGTTTGATTTCCCTTCTAAATTACGGATTATTTATCTTAAAATGTTAAATTTGCATCCTTGTTATCGAGCACTAGCTCATAACGGTCCTATAGCTCAGTTGGTTAGAGCAACAGACTCATAATCTGTGGGTCCACGGTTCGAGCCCGTGTGGGACCACTCCTTTAAAGCCTCAATTAGTTGGGGCTTTTTTGTTTTGAGCAAATTCCAACAAAAAAAGCAAGTACAAATTCTAAGTGCAGATGCTGGAATTTTGTTATATCAACCTTATATTTATCCAAATAAAATGCGCTCATGCCAAAAATTTTAGCCCTCGCCTTCCTCCTAATTTTACTAAACAATACTTTCGCACAACAAGCCAAACCCGTCTTCAAAGAAGGGCAAGCACAAGTGGTGCCAGCTTTCAGTAATGCCTTGGAATGGATCAAAGAAGAATTGTGGGTACAGACCAATTTTGACAGTGATCAGAATGGGAAACTAGACCGTATGCATGTCTTTTTAACTCGCCCGGCACAGACCAACTCTCAAGGACTCAAATTACCAGTGATTTATACGACGAGTCCTTATTTTGGTGGTACAGGGGGGAATTCAAAAAACTATTTTTGGGATGTCAATCATGAAATTGGTGCAATACCACCACCACACAAACACGCTGTAGCGAAACGAAAGGATAACAGGCCACTTGAGGCTTATTTTCAAGACCAAACTTGGGTGAAACGCGGATACATTACGGTATATTCTTCTTCTCCCGGAACTGGTTTTTCTGACGGAGTTCCAACGATAGGAGGCGAAAACGAAAAATTAGCACCTGCTGCAGTTATTGATTGGCTATGTGGAAGAGGAATTGGATACACTACAAGGACTGGAATGGACACGGTTAGCGCATTTTGGAGTACAGGTAAAGTAGGAATGATGGGAACTTCCTACAACGGCACTTTGTGTTTGGCAGCCGCTTGCACTGGAGTCCAAGGATTAGAGGCGATCATTCCAAATGCACCCGTGAGTTCTTGGTATTTGTATTATCGATCGAATGGTTTGGTGAGGTCACCAGGTGGCTATTTAGGCGAAGACACTGATATTTTATATGATTTTGTGCACAGCGGCGATCCAGAAAATCGGGCGAACAACGACGCGCTCATGCGCGATGCAGTACTTGTTCCGGGACAAGACCGCATTACTGGCGACTACAATGATTTTTGGGCTGCTCGAGATTACCTCACCCAAATGGATAGTATGAGAGCAGCATTATTCATGTGTCATGGTTTTGAAGACTGGAATGTGATGGCAGAACACAGTTTTCGCTTTTACGAGCAAGCCAAAAAAATGGGCTTACCAGCCAAAATTTATTACAATCAATTGAGCCACGGCTACCCTCCTCCCCTATGGATGATGAACCTGTGGTTTACCAAGTATTTGCATGGCGTCAATAACGGCGTAGAGAAACTTGCAGACGCTTGGATTGTACCCAAAGGTGAGCGTGAAGCAAAAGCGCAAAGCGCATTTCCAAATCCCAAGTCAAAAGCAGTGCGCTTGTATCCACACCTTGTCCAATCAAATACAGGTATCTTAGCTACAACACATCAGTCACCAGTTCAACTGCATTTTACAGACAATGCGAGTCTGAAGGCTATTGAACTTCTTTCTCCAAAAAATGAGGACAATCGTCTACTTTTTTGGAAAGAGCTAGAAAATTCGATGCATCTTTCAGGAACCGGTAGCATTCATATCCAAGTATCAAGTAATAGAACCGCAGCCAATTTGTCTGTTTACCTTGTTGCAGTTCCTCAGGATGAACCAACGAAAAAACTTAAAATCGAGGATATCATTGTGAACCGCGCTTGGGCTGATCCTCAAAATCATGCATCGCTCGACACGAGCGAAGCACTCCAACCTGGTCAATTTTATGAGCTTACCTTCCACTTTCAGCCTGACGATCAAATCATACCGGCTGGGCATAAATTAGGACTGCTCATCTTCTCTAGCGATCCTGAGTTTACGCTCAAGCCTAAAAAAGGGACGCAGCTTAACGTAAATTTGACTGAGACATGGATCGAATTAATGGTAGTAGATTAATTACATATCAAGGACTCACCAAATTTAAACTGATATTGAGATATAATGGATTAGTTAGGCGGTTGAGCATGACGTATGGTGGTGTATCGTCAATTAAACCGAAGGCGCGGTAATTTTCTTGTCCTCCAATCAGGCGATCCATATCAAAGCGGTAATTAATCCTATAGCCAGCCTGAATAGACATCCATACAAAATCCTTCACAGCAAATTCGTAGACCATTCTAAGTCTAATTTCACCCCTTCTGATTTCTAACTCATCGTTTCTCATGTCATATCCATCTACACTCGATGAATTCCACATTCTGTAGCTTTGACCTTCTAACTCATATCCGGCAAAAAGCATATTTCGACTATTTATAGTTCTTCTCACATGTGCTCTTGCTGGAAACAAAATTTCAGTACCCCATTTGTTGGCATGATCAGTCCAATTAAACAGTACAATTGGGATATAATTAATTTCACCCACTCGATAGGTTCTCGCAAGCCCTACTCCCCATTGTTTAAGTTCTGTTGGTCTTTTACCGTAGATAAGAGCTGCAGAATATTTCAAGTAAGTAAGCGGCATCATTGACTTCAAAGAATAGTTACCGCTATAATCCGCAGAACCTTGAAACAGAATAAAATTTTTCTCATCCAGCGGTTTAAAAACTGTTGTACTGATACCTGCAGTACGCAATCCGTGGTCGCTAAGCGATTTAAGAAGTGGGTTTTGTAAACTCCCAGGATCTTTGAAATCGTAGCGCTGTTCCCAATAATTAGCTCCAAGCTGCCAAACAAGATTAGTTTGGGAAATAACTGGAATATTGAATCCCATTCTCATTCCATGGGAACGCAACAACTGTGCATCCTGAGGGGCTAAATTAAAAGCAGTTGAGGACTGCATAGTGTTGAGCGTATCTGCTGAAATTTGATAACCAAACTGGTAGTCATAACCAAAACTGATCAATTTGGCAGGGCTTAAACCTTCTATCTTTGGACTACAGAATCGTTTAACACCTTCTGCAGAAAATTCTACGTTGTCGTAGATGCTATAATCTTCTTCTTCTTGAATAATTTCTGAAGAATCTTGCTCAGATACCTGCCCAAAACATTGGACGGATAAGGTAATAAAACCAATCAAAAACAGACCTGAAATACGTGGATGAATCATGAGCTTCCTATTTTATTTTTTAACAACAACTCGTTTCCATATATCTGTCCTACCTAAGGCAGAAACACCAATATAACCGCGAATATTAAGTGTGTTCTCATTTGTCATTTTGATAACACAAGAATAAGTACTACCGTTGAGCGCATCATAAATAGTACCCCCTGACCATTCATTATTGCCATCATAGACAAAATCTTTCAGCATGCGATAGCCCTTTAGTGGCGTTTTTTGCATCGATGGATCTGGATTGTTTTTATCTGTTTTAGGTTGTTTAGTGACTGGATCTATTGGTTCTTTGAGCCAAACAATTTTACCGAAATATTTAGAACCTATTTTTTCAATTTTGACTCGTGCACGTCCATTGCTGGGTTCCCAAACCCCCAATAAACGATCACCTCCGTCTGCCGGCGCGAAAGAATAAATCAAGATGGCGATAAAGGAGAATAATGCAATAAAAGATAATTTTTTCATGATTTAAAGAATTTTAGATTGTGTTTATGTGAACTATAAAAGATGAATTAAATGAAGCCGTTAAAACTTCAATTCAAATTCAAAGGTGCCTTTGACAAGCACATTTGCATCGATGTCTTTAACAAAAGATGCATCCAAGACAACATATACTGACTTTTCAGCAAAATATGCTGTAGCATCTGCTGATGTGGAAGGTTTGAGTTTGATCTTTCCACCAAATGACTTTATCGGGTTAACCACTGCAAGCTCGCGCATTTCAAGATCTGGATTGTCAGCTGCTAGGCTAAGCACAAATGCACTAATATCTTTGCAACCTTGTGGTTCCTCAATTTCAACGTAGGCTTTTTTCAATGCCGCTTCATCAATCTCAACACCCTCATCATAAGCAGATCCAAGGATTTCTTTTAAATCAATTTTTGCAATATATTGGGCAGCATTAGAACCTTCATAAAGAGGTCCGTTGTAAATAAACTCAATATTTTCCAACCGAAACTTGCTGGTTTTGTCTGCAGAACTACAGGCACCCAAAATGAACAAGCCTAATGCAATTATGGCAATATTTTTCATAGTTTATAGTTTAGGGGACTAAAATAGATAATTTACAATCTCTTAATCTTTATCCGTTAGCCAACGGACAGTTTTGAGATTAGAATTGAGTCTTAAACAAGCTACTAAAAATGGAAAATTATCATCCGAATGCTAGCAGCAGCCGATTCTCTAAATTAAGGCTACTTCATCAATAATGAATCGCCAATATTCCATACAAAGAAAGGGAAAATTAATTACGTATATAACTGAATAACAGTTGTTTAATTTACTTTTATTATACTGATTGTAAAAATAAAAATAACCTTCAATAATAGCTTAAAACCGAGAAATAATCCTTGTAAAGAGGAAAAATGAACACTATTCATAGCCCTTTTTTTTTACCATTAAAGCCTCGAAATGAGGGTTAGTATTAAATGTTATTATGATAAAGCAAAGCTTTTTATATGCATTCAAAAATATCCTTTGCCAAACGAAAGGTATTGCAATGGGCCTCAACAATTCTGTTAACATCCGGAGAATATCCGCCTCCAAGTGCAACAGCACATGGAATGGAATTAGTTTTGAGTTGAGATAGGACGAAATGATCTCTTTTTTTACAGCCCTCAAGGGTAACACCAAGCTTTCCAAACTTGTCTGTGTCAAGAATGTCTACACCTGCCAAATAAAAAACAAAATCTGGTTTAACATTTGCTAACAGTTTTGGAAGAGCTTCATAAAGAAGGTCTAAATAAATTTGATCTGTGGTACCATTTTCAAGTCCGATATCGAGATCACTCCTTTCCTTTTTGAATGGGTAATTCGTTGCTCCGTGCATGCTAAAAGTAAAGACCCGCGGTTCATCTTCAAACAATTTGGCGGTACCATTGCCTTGGTGTACATCTAAATCTATAATCATGACTTGCTTTACCAATCCATGCTTTAGTAAATAGTTTGCTGCAATCGCCATATCATTTAGGAGACAAAATCCCTCACCATGGTCGGCAAAAGCATGATGAGTGCCGCCTGCAATATTGAGGGCAATGCCAGCTCCTAAGGCAGCAAGTGCACAATCAATAGTACCTTGCATGATAATCAATTCGCGTTCCGTTAATTCCTGCGACTGTGTAAAACCAATAACGCGTTGCTGACGCTCTGTTAGTGTTTGACAAAGCAGCTGTTGCAGATACGAAGCGGTATGCGTAAGTAAAACCGTTTCCTCTAGACAACGTTTGGGCGCAACCAAATTCTGCATTGTTATAGTTCCTTCTTGCAGCAATTGGCCAGGAATTAATTCGTATTTGAGCATCGGAAAGCGATGCCCTTCAGGCAACGGATGTGCGTAAATAGGGTGATACGCAATGTGTAGGAAACTCACTTCTTAATTTTTAAGCAGTTCATCAAAATGTTTTTCTTCGTCCACAATAAGCTCATCTGCACAATACCCCTTCAAAGTCCAAGTAATTAAGAAATAGGTAATAATCGAGATAAAAGAGGCTACAAAAAATGGAGTACCCATACCTATATTAGAGTTTGGCACACTTGATTTAAAATGATAATAGAACCACATAAAAAGCGGTGGACCTATTATTTCTGCAAGGCTCATCAGACTGGTAAATATACCTTGCAACTCGCCTTGCTCATTACTGCGAACTTGACCCGAAACAATCGAGCGAATAGCAGGGTCCACAATACCAGTAAAAGCATATGGAAAGATTATGGCGTACATCATCCAACCTTGTGTTATAAGCCCCATACCAAGCAGGACAAAAACAGATAAAAAAAGACCAAATTTAGCTGCATTTTTCTGTCCAAATTTAGCGACTATTTTTCCGGTAAGTACCCCTTGAACAACCCCAAAACAGACCCCAACTACCGCCAAGGATATCCCTACTTCTTTAATGGTCCATCCAAATTTTTCCATCGAGTAAAAATTCCAAGTAGCGTGAACACACATTGTAGTTAGAATTGCTAGGAAAGTAACTAAAAAAAGATATTTTAATTTTTCAAAGCGCTTGATTTGTTTCAAAGCGCCGAAAGGATTGGCTCTTTTGATTTCAAATTTGCGTCGATCCTCCTTGGGTAAGGACTCTTTTAATACGATTAAACCGTAAATGAAATTTGCCATCGAAAATAATGAAGCCACCAAAAATGGCATTCTCGAGCCAAAATCAGAAAGTAAACCACCAATAGCAGGGCCAATTACAAAACCAATACCAAATGCAGCACCAATCATACCAAAATTCTGAGCACGATTTTCTGCCGTAGAAATATCGGCAATGTATGCAGAAGCAGAGGTAAAACTCGCTCCAAATATGCCAGAAATTGCCCTACCGAGTACCAACCAGAATAAATTTGGTGCAAAATACATGACCAAATAATCGAGACCCATGCCTAGAACGGAAAGAAGCAGGATCGGACGGCGACCATAGCGATCGCTTAAATTGCCGATTAATGGAGAGAATACAAATTGCATGAGCGCATATGCGCCCAAAACCCAACCAAAATATTTAGATGCCTCTCCTAAAGGAACATGTGCAGTTTCTGAAATAAGCGCCGGAAATGATGGAATGATGATACCCAAACCAATAGAGTCAAGGCAAATGGTAATTAGAATGAAAATGATAGCCGATTTTGGGTTAATGACTTGCATGTTTTTGGAATTTGGCCCGAAAGATAGTAAGTTAATGACGAATCTATTATTCTTCTCCTATAGATTCTTAAATTGTGCGTATCTTCATTTCAATGAAACCCGAAACGCTACAACCAGATGCAATAGCTGCGTTTGTCGAACAATTTATCAATCAAACCAACCAATCGGTCTTCCTTACCGGTAAAGCCGGAACCGGCAAAACCACGTTATTGCGTAAAATCATGGCATCCACCTACAAAAATGCCGTAATCGTAGCGCCAACAGGTATTGCAGCACTTAATGCAGGCGGGGTTACTATCCACTCTTTTTTTCAGCTACCATTTTCGGGTTTCATTCCTGAGTTTGGTGCACAAGCCTCTTTTTCGGATACAATCAAATTTGAGACAAAAGACACCTTGCTGCGTCATTTTACTATGAACAAAACAAGGTTAAAACTCATCCGCAATATTGAATTACTTATCATTGATGAAGTGAGCATGTTGAGAGCAGATTTATTAGATGCCATCGATTGGACACTACGCAATGTACGAGGTATTCATGAGCCATTTGGAAATGTTCAAGTTTTATTCATCGGCGACCTTTTACAATTACCGCCCGTTGCTAAACAAGAGGAATGGCAAGTGCTCAGACAATACTACAATGGAATATTTTTCTTTCATGCCCGAGTTTTGCAAGAGATACAACCCATCTATATCGAATTGACCACTATTTATCGTCAACAAGACCAACAGTTTATCCAATTACTTAATCAATTGCGCAACAATCAAATGAGTACAGAAGACCTGTCGCTTCTGAACCAATTTGTAAGACCAGAATTTGACCCTACCCTAGAAGATGGCTTTATTACGTTAAGTACGCATAATGCAAAGGCAGATCTTATTAATACAAAGGCACTCCAAGCATTAAAAGAAAAACAATGGGACTACGAAGCTGAAATCAATGGTGATTACCCTAAACATTTATACCCTATTGAGCAAATACTCTCTCTCAAAATTGGTGCGCAAGTAATGTTTATCAAGAATGACAATTCCATCGATAAACAATATTATAATGGGAAGATGGGTAAAATTCAGTCACTGAGTGAACATGAAATTACGGTCTACTTTCCCGAAGAAAATAAAGCAATTAGTGTAGAAAAATTTGAATGGAACAATATTCGCTACGTGCTCAATGCCAGCAGTGGTGCAATTGAAGAAGAAGTCATCGGTACCTTTGTTCATTACCCGATTAAATTAGCATGGGCAATAACTGTTCATAAAAGTCAGGGTCTTACATTTGATAAAGCAGTGCTAGATGTATCGGATGTTTTTGCTCCAGGCCAAGCGTATGTTGCTTTATCTCGCTTGCGAAGTCTTGAAGGTCTGGTATTGAAACAACCCATGCGGATGAACGGGCTTTCCAACGACCAGCAGGTCATGACCTACAGTCAAAATAAAGCCGATGAAAGTATACTGCCCTCGGTACTTCAGCAGCATACTCATCAATATCTTCTCCACATGTTACGCAAAGCGTTTGACTGGTATGAATTACGATCTAAATGGAATTTACATGAAGCTTCATACCACGCTTTAGGGGCTAAAAGCGAAAAAACAAAGAATAAAAATTGGATTACGCTTCAAAATCAGGTCATTCAATCGAGTAAGGATCCAGCTGAAAGATTCATCCGACAGCTCACACAGCTTTTTGCCAAGCCGAAAATTGACCCAGCATTTATCAAAGAACGTGTCGATGCTGCCTACTCCTATTTTTTTCCTCAATTAGACAGCGTGCTTTTATCTAATCTCCGTAAAATAGCTGAATTGAGTAGGATACGTAAAACTAAAAGCTATGCTGAAGAATTAGAAGAACTCGATGAGTTACTTACCGAAGCAGTCTTGCAACTCAAGAAAATTCGCATCTTGTTTGAAGCAGTGGCAAATGGAGAAGAAATCAACAAGAACCGCATTTGGAATTCAGAAATCACCCAATATAGGCTGTCAAAAATTGCGCTTGTGAAACAAGAACTACAGCAAGCCCCGACCTTACTTGATGACCCAAGTGATAACGATGACACCTTTCTAAAGAGTACAAAAAAACGGCCCGCAAATATCAAAGAAAAGAAAACTACTCAAGAAAAAACGCTATCCTTACTAGAACAAGGATTTGATGCTCAACAAATTGCCAAAGAAAGACAACTTTCTATCCAAACGATACATGGCCATTTTGCCTATTTGATTCGTGCCCGACAAATTGAACTCTCCGATGTCATGAATCCTAAACGCATCTTGGAACTTGAGCAGCTCTTTGATGGCTATGAAGGGACTTCATTAAGTCCGCTTAAAGAAAAGCTGGGTTCAAAAGTAACTTGGGATGAACTCAAATTATACCAAGCGTATAGTCAGGTTTAGCCTTGAATTGAGCTTACCACTTATACACAATGGCATTGATGTTCATCCCAGCACCTACTGATGCCAGAATAATAACATCACCTTTTTGAACTTGATGGTCTGGATATTCGCCGCGTACAACTGCATCTAGCAAAGTAGGAACTGTAGCAACAGAACTATTCCCACACAAATGAATATTCATAGGCATAATATGAGCGGGCCGTTCAGCACGATATAATCGATAAAAGCGGTCAACAATCGCCTCATCCATCTTTTCATTTGCTTGGTGGATAAACACCTTTTTTACCTGATCAATAGTTATTCCGCTTTTATCCAAAGCAAGCTTCATAGCAGCTGGGACCTTTGTAAGAGCAAATTCGTAGATTTTACGTCCATGCATTTTGATATATTTCTCATGGATATGATGCTTTGAATTTAAAGATGGACCATTATTTAAAAAGTAAGCTTCCTCTTTAGTAAAGGTTTGGGTGGCGTGAGCTAAAATTCCAGCTGTTCCATTTTCGTCACCAGCGCTTAAGATACATGCACCTGCACCATCGGCAAAGATCATGGAGTCACGATCATGAGGGTCAACTACACGACTCAAAGTTTCTGAGCCAATGACCAAACAATGTTGGGCTGCACCTGCCTTGATAAATAAATTAGCCTGAATCACTGCCTCTATCCAACCTGGGCAACCAAATAGCATGTCATAAGCCACACAGTTTGGATTAACAATACCCAACGCATGCTTGACTCTCGATGCAAGTGCTGGCAACATATCAAGATGATTGGAAGCAAAGCGGACATCTCCAAAATTATGTGCAAAAATGATATAATCAAGGCTTTCAACGTCAATACCGGCATCAGCAACAGCACGTCTTGCTGCTTCAATTCCTAAATCAGAATTGGTTTGGTCTTTTTGGGCATAACGACGCTCTTGGATCCCGGTAATCTCTTTGAATTTATCAATAATAAGCTCATTGCTATCTTCAAAAGGCTGGTCTATATCTTTATAGAAACGATGAGATATGAAGTCTTGGTTGGTGATTCGAAGCGTCGGCAAGTAGCTACCGAGTCCTTTGATTTCTGCTGGCATTTTACGTCGGTTTAGAACGTAAATGTAGCAAAAATTTCAACTTAGTGTATTTTGTACACTAAGTTGTTTCAAAATTTGTAAATAAACCCAGTTAACAAACCTAAAGACTGATACTTATTGATTACCATTCCATTATCAATTAATGCACCAATAGTACGTCGGTATACAGGAAAACATGTTACACTCAATTGAGAGT
This sequence comes from Crocinitomicaceae bacterium, assembly GCA_030830205.1. Classification (GTDB taxonomy): domain Bacteria; phylum Bacteroidota; class Bacteroidia; order Flavobacteriales_D; family Crocinitomicaceae; genus UBA952. Next base: position 17,426 of record JAURNL010000018.1, read on the forward strand.
TTAGCTGATATTGCAACTCTATCTGCGCAATAAATGAGCCTGCTAACTGTTTTGCATTCACTAGATTCACACCGTTTAGTTGAGGTTGAATATAAGTTCCTTGTGGAGAGAAACATTTGCCTAAAGAAAGGCCTGCATAAGGTATCAGCTGCACTTTTCCCAATTCAAAAGAACGACCAATTAGCATAGGTAAATTGACGTAACGGTAACGGTTAACGCCTAAGACCGAAATCACCTCATATTGCAACTGCTCACCCCATTCAAAATAATGCAATCCTGTTTGCAAATGCCAATTTCCAATAGCTAGGCCGTATCTCAAATTGAAATCCCAGCTACTGGTTTGACGCTCTCCAAGTTCGCGTTCGGTTCTGAATTGTTTCAATTGAGCCTCGGTCAGGAGCGGATTATTTGTTGGCACATCAAAACTTGAGTAAATACCACTCACTCCAAACTGCAAGCCTATTTGCTGAGAAAAGCGAACTTTAGTATTGCTTGGTTGTAGAGGCAAAGAAGGAGCAGAAAACACGCTATCTTTCTGTTTTTCTACGGTATTTTGTACAGCTTGCTGAGGTACTAATTCTCCAACTAAGAGCGGGCTGCTAAGGCTATCATTATCTTTGATCAAATTAGGAGAAAAAGGAATAGAAATAGAAGTAAAAGCAGAGCTGGACGCCCCTTGTAATAATACTGGAAATTCAGTTTTTGATGAAGATGAAAGCAATTTATTCGATAACTCATTTGCCAATTGCAAAGAAGGTAATACTGCAGATTTTGATGATGAGGAGGTTATGGTGCTGCTTTGTAGACTTACTGCTTTTGCGGACTTTAGCTCTTGTTTAGCAGTACTCCGCAACTGATGTTGCTTCGCTTCCAAATTGAGCAAGGCATACAGACTTGCACCAAAGAGAATGGTTGCAGAAATACTAAACAACCAAAATACAAAAGGCTTCTTACTTTTTTTGGCAAGTAAATCTAGCCTTGATTCAAGATCTTGTACAAATTGAGTACTTGGGCCTTCATAGGCAACATCGTTGAGACTTTCAAAAAGTTTATCCAACGGATCTTTGACTTGTTTGTTCATGGGATTGCACAATTAATTCACGTAATTTTTTTCGGGCCATTTTAGTATGCCACTTAGAGGTTTCCTCTGTAACACCTAACATTTGGGCAATTTCTTTATGACTAAAACCTTCTATTGCAAAAAGATTAAATACCAAACGGGCAGGTTCGCTTAAAGACAGTAACATGCGCTGAAGTTGTTCTTGACTAAAAATTTGATCGATTTGATAGTCGGGGGTGCTACGCTCTTCAACTGGCGCATCGAAGCGATAGAGTTCATTGTAGCGTTTGTTCCGACGGTATTCGTCTATGATTTCATTAGAAATGATTCGTTTAACCCAACTAAAAAATCGCCCTTTTTCATAGGACTCAAGATTCAAAATAACTTTGATAAACGCGTTGTTTATAACTGTCATTTGTTCGTCAGTATTATGATAATAGCGTCTTGCAGCCGAAATCAGAACTGGATAACACAACTCGTATAACGCAAGTTGGGCTCGACGCTCGCCTGATGCTGCGGCAAGCAAGAGTGCTGTTTGGGGTTCTTGACTCATTATCATAAAGAGACTTATGCTCTAAAATAACGTAAAAAGTCAGGAATTGGTGTAGTGTAACTTTGGACGGTACGAAATTGTCTCATCAAAGCATGCTTATGCTACTGATTTCGAACCAAACCCTATGAAAATCCTATCAATTATTGCGATACTTTTTTTACTTCCCTTCGCAAGTTGGGGGCAGTTGAGCAATGCTTCCGACGAACTTGAATTTAGCAACCCAGCATATCATGCTGACCAAAAAGTTCACGGTAAAGAATATTTAGGGAGTTCCTTGAATTTAAATACGGCCTATTTTGGCTGGAACAAAATTGTTGTCAATAGTTTTCAAAATAATTTGCGCTTTCAACAATCCTTTGGATCATGGAAACTGGGTTTGAATGCAAGCTACTCGCGTCTTGGAAGTTATCAAAATAGCACCAATTTTAGTTTTTCTGTAGCCAAAGATGTTGCCATTAACCGAAATTGGAGCATCAGACCCGCAATTAGTGCTCAGGCAAATACACTCGCTTACCCTTCCTTCATTGAATTAAATAGCCAATTATTTGACCTCAATTTAGGTCTACAGGTGCGTTATAAATATTGGCAAGTATTTGGTGGGGCAAATTCAATATATTCTACTAGAGATTCGCTCTATTTTAATGATACCACCTTTCTTATATTACAAAAACCAATACAAATTAATTTCGGCATTAAAAAAACTTTTCAGATCGATTCTTTACAGTATATACACGCCACCATTTTATACAATAACACCCAAAATTATCATTATTTAAATGCCTCCGTGATTTATAAAAGAAAGCTGCATTCTTATCTATTGGGATTGAGTATCAATCAACTAAACATGGGCTATGGCCAGCAAATCTCTGACGCGCATCAACTCATGTTCAGTTTCAGCTTGAATCAGCCCATTTTATTTGACAACAACTACATCCGCTACGGGATTCAACTTAATTATAAATGGCAACTGATAAAAAATCCAGCAATTCAAAGAATTACCATCACCCCTTCATTTTAGCATACTAAAAATCAAATTATTGCGTTAACGACAAATGCGTATTTTTCTTATCCTGTCACTTTTCTTTGCCTTTGAATCGCAAAGTCAATTTTGGCAACAGCAACCTGATTTTCCTGGCAACCCAAGAGACGACGGCGCTCAATTCAGTATTGGGGACTTGCATTTTTGCGGCACAGGCAGAGGCAGTGATTTTGGTTGTACCCGAGACTTTTTTTACTATGATTCTTACACCGGTACATGGTATTCCGCAGCACCTTTACCTCTCTGGCAAGAAAGACAGTATGCCACCGCATTTAGTTACCAAGAAAAAGGTTATATAATTGGTGGAGAGAACTGTAACGGTAATTATTTCAATACATTTTGGCGTTATTCCCCTCAAACTGATACTTGGGAACTCATGCCTGAATTTCCATCAGAAGGTCGTGCAGGAGCCCAACATTTTATTATTGGAACCGATTTATATTGGGTGGGTGGGAGAAATGCCAACGGAATTCTAAATGAAGTTTGGTGTTTTCATTTAAACAATAATCAATGGGAGCAAAAAGCCGACTTACCTTTCAATGGCATTTGGCGGGGTATTGGTTTTGCATATCAAACAAATGGTTTTATAGCCGGAGGCCGCACTAATGATGCAAATCAGTCGGGTTGGAATTCGGATACTTGGCTTTATGACCCCCAAAATGATAGTTGGACAAATATCAGTGTCCAACTGAACCTTGGAACAAGAATGTATCTGGGGAGGGCACAAAATGATACTTTATTATTTATTTGGGGAGGGGTTGATGAAAATGACAACGTACTAAGTAGTTTGGAAAAAATCAATTTAACTACCTTTCAAATTGAAGGACTAATGCCCTTCTCCAGTAATGCGCGTAAAGGCTGCATGTATTTTGTTGGAAACGACTATTTTCATTTAACTACCGGAATATCAGCCAATGACAGACTCAATGAAACTTGGCGCATTGCTTTTAGCCCTCAAGCAAAACTCAATGAAAATAATTTATTTGATATTTCTCAGCAGCTTCAGGACGCTACAATATTGATAAAAATTAATCCTGTACTAGTGGGTCGACAATTAAAGATCAGAGATATCCATGGAAGAATTTTGAAAACCATACAAATTGTTCAAACCGAACAGGTCATCTCACTTCTGGAATTCAATGCAGGGACGTATTTTCTTGAAATCAATGGATTCTCCAGAAAATGTTTGCGTTGAAAGCGGGTATTGATGTTGATTAGGAATTATGACTTGCTGGCAGAAGCCGCGTCAAAACGCATCAGTAATAGAATCGCAAAAAGCACGGTTGCAAAAACTAAATGACTAGTCTGTACCAAGCCAGGCATGTCGGCATAAGCTAAGGCAACACCTGATATCAATTCAAGGGCAAGGACGTAGAAGGCCAAATTTATTCGGCGGTACTTCCAATCTTTTTGATTCTTCCAAAATAGATACGTCAGCAAAATTAATACCAACCAGCTAAAGCTGCGATGGATAAAAAATGGCATCCCGAGCTGCTCAATCCATTCAGCACGACTGAAACCCTTTTTAACCAATGCATCAATGGATTCTCTTACTTGAGTTCCTAAAAACATTTGATAAAATGTAATGAGCAAAATAAGCCAACTCAGGATTTGAAAGGACCTATTTTGAGGAGTTTCGTTTAGAGAATGGTGGCGAATTTGATGAATAAAGTACAATTGAAGCCCAATGATTACTAGCGCTAAAAAGAGATGAATAGTGATAGTCCAGGGCACAAGGTTCGTGGCTACTACTATGGACCCAAACCAAGCTTCTACTCCCATTAAAAGTAGGTTCAAGCCGGTAAGGAGGAGCCATTTTTTCTTTCGGTAAAATAAAAGCAGCCATGCAAAACTCAAGAGCATTGCGTTACCTGCTAAAAATCCAGCAAGTCTGTTGATATATTCAGTCCAAGTTTTGCGTGCATTGAAAGCCTCCTCAACATAAACACTCGGGTCATTCTTGATTCGCTCGGCGGTCTGATCAAAACCAATTTTAACTAGAAATGCACAAAACTTTTCTACTTTTTTTTGACGTTTGAGTAAATATGCCTCCCTATAATCTGCCGGAAGTTCGGTTAGTTCGGTTGGTGGAACCCATTGACCAAAACACTTAGGCCAGTCTGGGCAACCCATTCCACTGCCTGACATTCGGACAAAACTTCCAGCAAAAACTACTAAAAAAATGAGGGTTAATACCACCCATTGGAACTTTAAGAAACGCTTAGATACTTGCATGCATCAAAATTACGATAAATCGCTTTTAGGTTTTTCTATTTTTTGTACTTGTTGTATCTTTGTGCTTTAGATACAACATGGAATTCAACGCCCTTACCGCGATCTCTCCTATAGACGGTCGCTATCAATCCAAAACAGCAGCTTTACAAGCCTATTTTTCAGAATTCGGACTCATCCGCTACCGGGTTTTAGTTGAGGTAGAATACCTAATTGCTCTAATCGATAGCGGCATATCCAATTTATCGGACTTTCCTAAAAGTACATATCCAGCTCTGAGAGCAATTTATGGCAACTTTTCACAAGAAGATGCCAATTGGATCAAAAAAACAGAGCGAACAACCAACCACGATGTAAAAGCCGTTGAATACTTCCTGAAAGAAAAAATGGAGAGCCTTGGCCTAGGTTCATTTCTCGAGTTCATACATTTTGGACTTACTTCACAAGATATCAACAACACCTCTATCCCACTCTCACTGAAAGAAGGCATTGAAAATGTGTATTTGCCTGCGCTTGACGCTGTCCAAAATAAACTTCTGAGTCTTTCGCAAGATTGGAAAAACATCCCGATGCTTGCTCGTACGCACGGCCAACCTGCCTCACCTACCCGATTGGGTAAGGAAATACAAGTCTTTGCAGAGCGTCTCTCAAAGCAAATCACACAACTCAAAGCACTCAAGTTACCTGCTAAATTTGGCGGAGCAACGGGTAATTTCAATGCGCATAATGTAGCCTATCCACAAGTAGATTGGGTTGCTTTTGGAA
>JAURNL010000019.1 GCA_030830205.1 Crocinitomicaceae bacterium
CAATTGATGAAGCAATTGAACCTCCTTCACGTCTACCGTCTTTGGAGATAAAGTTGATAATCCCTGCAGGTGAGTTGGATGCTAACGTTGAAGCAGAGCCCCCTCTAACTGACTCTACTCGACCAATAGTTGCATCAGCACGAACAAATTGATCTTGCGTTCCGAAGGCAATATCCCCAAATTGCAAAACTGGTAAACCATCTTCTTGAATCAATAAATACTTAGAGCCTCCAGTAGCTAGAGGAACACCGCGAACTGAAAGATTTGTATTTCCATCGCCAGCAGATGACTCAGATCGAATTCCAGGTATTTGTCTGAAGATTTCAGCTGTTGTCCGTGGGGCAGCTCTCTCAATTTGATCTGGACGTAAAGTTGATACAGAAATGGATGAGCTTAATGCCGCTTTTGGATTTGTAACTCCGGTTACGACAACTTCATTAACGCTTTTGACTGTATCTTTTACCACTCCAACCTGTGACTGCGCTGTGTGAACAACACCCAACTGAAGCATTAAAAGACCTGCTAGAGTCTTAACATTAAAATAATTTTTAGTTTCCATAGTATTAGTTTTGGTTAGGCCAATTTATACTTTTTTAAGAACGATGTTGTACCAAAAAAATAGAAAAAATCACGCAAACGTTCGTGCAAACGATTGCGCAAACGATTGCGGTTGATTTCTTTTTTAAAAATTTTGATTTTTCATTAAAAAACACAATCTTGCATAGATGAAACCAATGACGATTAAAGATTTGGCAAATTTCTTAAAGGTAAGTCCATCTACGGTTTCTCGCGCGCTCAACAACCATCCAGACATCAGTTTAGAAGTACGTCTACGTGTGCAGCAACTCGCTAAAGAATTACAATTCAAACCTAATAGCTTCGCTGCCAATTTCAGAAAGAAGCAATCCAAATTAATTGCAGTTGTTCTTCCAAAAATTTACCGCTCATTTATTCCAGACGTTATCGAAGGCATTACTAAAAAATTAAATGATAACCATTTTCAGACCCTCATATTACTTACCGAAGATCTATTTGAAAGAGAAATTGAAGCTATCAATCAATGTTGTGAAATGCGTGTGGACGGCATACTTCTTTCATTGTGCAATCAAACAAAAGACCTCAATCATCTACAGCGATGTCAAACAATAGGGATTCCAGTTGTCTTATTTGATAACACAATCAAAAGTGATTGTTTTTCAAGTGTACACATCAACGATGCCTTAGCAGCCGGCCAATGTGCCGAATTTATTAATAAGCAAAAAGTGAACAGAGTGGCCGCTATTTTTGGTCCAGAAGAATTAGCCATTTCACAAAACCGCAAGCTTGGATTTTTTAGCGCTCTTGCCAAAGAAATAACAGTTGATATTTGCTATGCAAAGGACTCCCATGAGGCTTATACTTTTGCTAACGATCAAATAAAAAAACATCAAACCTGTGCTTTTTTTGGAATATCTGATGAAGTTTTACTTGGAATTGTGAGCGCCGTTAATGAAAATAAAGTAACAAATGAATCATTAGTCGTTGGTTTTTCAGACGGTCTGACCATGCCCTTTCTTCACCGTAATCTACACTACATTAACCATAATGGGAAAGTTATAGGAAAGGCAGCTGCAGCACAAATTCTCAAACTTATTGCTGAGGATGAAAAATTAAAGGAAGACATTCTAATTGCAGTAGAATTGCTTTAGGGCTAAGCCTCTGTTTGGACAATATTTCTAACTTTGACCTTCAAATGGAGCACAATTACAGTCTACAACCATTCAATACCTTTGGAATAGAGGTCAAGGCAAAGTATTTCGCTACTTTTTCAAATACACGCGAACTCGAAACTTGCTTAAAAGCCCAACCCAATGAACCATTACTCATCCTTGGAGGTGGTAGTAATTTATTATTCACCCAAGACTTTGATGGACTTGTTTTGCGCAACCAAATCACTGGAATATCTATCGTTAAGGAAAACGATCAAAACATCTATGTGAAGGTAGGAGCAGGAGAAATTTGGCATGAATTTGTGCTGCATTGTATTGAAAAAAATTGGGCGGGTTTAGAAAACCTCTCTCTTATACCAGGTTCTGTTGGAGCTAGCCCAATGCAAAATATTGGAGCATATGGTGTAGAAATAAAAGATGTCTTTCACGAATTAAGTGCCTATCACATAGAAAGTGGAGCTATTCATACTTTTAGCAAAGAACAATGCCAATTTGGATACAGGGAAAGTATATTCAAACGCGCTCTTAAAAATCAATATATAATTATTGACGTTACTTTTGCTTTGGCAAAAAATCCAAAGCTCCAAACAAGCTATGGTGCCATTCAAAATGAGTTGGATATAAAAGGAATACAAAATCCAACCATTCGCGATATTTCTAATGCAGTGATTGCTATTCGACAATCAAAATTGCCAGACCCAGCCATTTTAGGTAACGCAGGTAGCTTTTTTAAAAATCCTGTCGTCGATTCCGCCACTTTTAGTAGCATTCAACAAAAATTTCCTGATGTTGCTCATTATGTGGTCTCAGCAAATGAGATCAAACTAGCAGCAGGATGGCTCATAGAACGTGCGGGTTTGAAGGGTTACCGTCAAGGCAATTGCGGCGTTCACCAAAAACAAGCACTCGTTTTAGTAAACTATGGCGGAAGCCTTGGACAACAAATTCTAGATTTATCCACTCACATCATTCATACTATTTTAGATCAGTTCGGCATTATGCTAGAACGTGAGGTCAACATTATCCCATCCTATGAAAATATCGTATAACTGGCTCAAAACATATCTTGATTTTCCTTATTCAGCTAGCGAACTAAGCGAGATTCTCACGCAAACTGGCTTAGAAGTAGAAGGCATTGAAGCCATCCATGAAATACAAGGTGGACTAGAGGGAGTAGTCATTGGGGAAGTACTCACCTGTGAAAAACATCCAGACGCTGACAAATTAAAAGTAACAACTGTAGACATCGGCGCCCCAGAACCATTGCAAATCGTGTGTGGCGCGCCCAATGTTGCCACCGGACAAAAGGTAGTGGTAGCAACGGTTGGATGCACACTTTATCCAAAGCCTGACGAAGCTTTTGAAATTAAAAAAGCTAAAATCAGAGGTGTGAGTTCTGCAGGAATGCTTTGTGCGGAGGATGAATTAGGATTAGGAGAAAGTCATGAAGGAATTATGGTTCTTCCTGATGAAGCCATTATCGGACAAGCTGCTGCTGCTTACTTTAAGTTAGCAAATGACATTCAGTTAGAAATTGGATTGACGCCTAATCGTGCTGATGCAATGGGTCATATCGGTGTGGCAAGAGATATCAAAGCGAAATATAATTTAGACCATGACAAACAACTTGAGTTGATTTGGCCTCAAATTCCATCTTACACCAATGCGAAGCTGCCTGTAATAAATATCCAAATCGAAGATCAAGAGGCATGTAAAAAATATTTAGCAATTGAGATGAACCAAGTCAAAGTCGGTACATCTCCTAAATGGCTCCAAAACAGACTCAAAGCTGTAGGAATTAAACCCATCAATAATGTGGTTGATATTAGCAACTTTATTCAACGCGAACTTGGCACACCCTTACACATTTTTGATGCTGATCAAACGGGTTATGCTTTGGAGGTACGCCGTGCCGCAACTGATGAAACATTTTTGGGACTTGATCAACAAAAGTATAAACTTGCTGGTCATGAATTGGTTATTGCCAACGAAAATGGCCCGCTCTGCCTAGCCGGAATTTTAGGAGGTCTAGAAAGTGGCGTAAGTCAACAGACTACAAGAATCCTTATTGAATCTGCACTTTTTGACGCCGTAAGCATTCGTAAAGCTGCACGCCAACACGGACTCAATACGGATGCTTCATTTCGTTTTGAGCGAGGAGTAGACCCTGATTTGACACACATGGCACTCTATCGCTGCATCCAACTGCTGCAGGAAATATGTGGAGCACAAATCAATAGCAGTACCTTTGAGTTCATTGGCAATACAGCTGTTCCCATCCGACTAAATCTATCAGCATTGCAATTGAATACAGTAATTGGTAATGAATTACCCATAAATCAAGTTGAGCAAATATTAAAAGATCTCGATTTTAAAATTCATGGATACACAAAAGACTGCTGGGATATCAGTATCCCTACCTATCGAGTAGATGTAACAAGGCCAATCGATGTAATTGAAGAAATATTGCGCATTTATGGACTCAACAACATCAAACTACCAGCTAAATGGAGCTACAGTCCGAGTGCGCCAATAACCCATACCACAACTCAGCAGAAGGCTGTTATTGCTGAATTTCTTGTTGGTCGGGGCTTCTATGAAGTCATGAATAATTCTTTATCCAAGAAGCAATACAGCACCATGCTTGACAATAGTTTTGGCACGCCAATCAGCATGCTCAATCCACTAAGTCAAGACCTTGCCAACTTAAGGCAATCTTTGCTATTCGGTCTACTCGAAAACATTGCCTACAATCAAAATCGCCAACAGTCTGACCTTCAATTTTTTGAATTTGGTCAAGATTATCAAACGCATCAAGAACAACACCTTGAAACTCCTCGGCTTGCCATTGCAATTGTAGGTAAACAAGATTTAGAAAATTGGAATGATTCCAAAACAACACAACACAGTTTTTTCAGTCTACAAAAAGAAGTCAATGCCGTTATAGAACGCTTCGGATTGAGTTCAGCATGCATTATTCAGTCTAAAGCTTCCATCCTATTTAAGCAGGGAATGATTATCGAGTGTGATAGAAAAATTTTGGTGGAACTTGGTGAAGTTTCAACTGATATAAGACTGCAATTTGACATCAAGCAGCCCGTTTATTATGCACAAATCAATTGGGACTTACTCATAGAACTTGCTGCAAAGAGAAAAATTCAATTTCGGGAAGTCCCTAAGTCTTTTGCAGTACGACGAGACCTCTCCTTGTTAATTGATCAAAACATAAGCTACCAAGATCTAGAAATTTGCGCAAGGAAAGCAGAGACTAAAATTTTGAAAGATGTCCAGTTGTTTGATGTTTACGAAGGTAAAAATCTACCTGCTGGAAAAAAATCATATGCCCTTGCCTTTTACTTACAAGATGCTCACCAAACACTTAGTGAAGTTCAAATTGAAAAAGCCATGCAACGAATTTTAAGCGTGCTTGAAAGGGACTGTGCCGCTCAACTTCGAGCATAAGAAGACCTTGGCATTAACTTGGCTAAGAAAAAATAATCGAAAATGAATTAAATAGCGCCCAGATAACGCTCTAAATTTGGGTTGTTCACTAATTCTTCAGCCCCTACTACAAGCAATTTTTTAGCTTTAGTAGCATCTAACCAAAGAGCCAAGTTAGTGACTCCAACCTGAAGTGTTCCATTGAGATCAATCTTATGAACTGGCTTTTGCTGTTTGTCATAACGTGCTTTTAATTCCTCAATTTCCAAATCTAATTCTTGATTTTGATTAAAAATTAAAAGACTATCTGTTTGCTCAAAAAAATCTGCGTTTTTATCTTGAACAGAATGTAGTTCGGTGGCCATGCCTTCTGCCCAAGTTTGAATTTTTGAAGAAAAACTGCTGGAAGCAAATAAAAATATTGAGGTTACTTTCATCCTGTTGATTAATTGTCGGCAAATATAGCATGAATAAAGCCTCGCTTACTTGTCGTAGCCCAATATTTTTAAATAATCTTGAGCAGTTTGCTCATTGCTGAAAACTTCAGTCTGTATTTTACCATTTTCATCCCTTGTAATTAAGATATGTTTTGGTTCAGGAATCAGACAATGTTTCAAACCTCCATAGCCTCCTATTGTTTCTTGGTAAGCACCTGTGTTGAAAAATCCTATATACAAGGGATTGTTTTTGTCGAATTTGGGTAAGTAGATGGCATTTGAATGTTGTTCAGAATTGTAGTAGTCATCTGAATCACAAGTTAGCCCTCCAAGTAATACACGCTCGTAGTCATCATTCCAGCGATTGATAGGCAACATAATAAAACGTTGATTGATCGCCCAAGTATCAGGCAAATTAGTCATGAAAGAAGAATCAATCATATTCCATTTCTCTCGGTCGTTTTGTTGCTTTTGATGCAAAACACTAAAGATGGCACCCCCACTCTCTCCTACCGTAAATGAACCAAATTCAGTAAAAATATTTGGCTCTGGAATGTCATTATCTTGACATAGACGCTTAATTTGTGTCAGAATTTCTCTGACCATATACGCATAATCAAAATCAAATGCCAAAGACTTTTTTATTGGAAAACCACCTCCTATGTTGAGTGAATCTAATTCAGGACATAGCTTCTTCAAATCAGAATAAACGCGCAAACATTTGGTGAGCTCGTTCCAATAATAGGCAGTGTCATTGATCCCGGTATTGATAAAAAAATGTAGCATTTTTACGCGTACCCTTGGATTTTCTTTAAGAATAGCTTTGTAAAATGGAACAATTTCTCGGTATCGAATACCCAAGCGAGATGTATAAAATTCGAATTTTGGCTCCTCCTCTGATGCGATTCGGATACCAATATTGAGTTCTTTCGAAGTTAGGTTAATTAATTGCTTCAGCTCGTCAATATTGTCTACTACTGGTACAACACGCAATTCATCTTCTTCAATAAGATCAGCAATTTTCTGGATATAATGCGCTGGCTTATAACCATTGCAAATCACATAGCTTTTGGGTTGGAGTTTACCTGCCGATTGAAGACTCTTAACAATATCAATATCGAAAGCTGATGAGGTTTCAATATGGACATTATTTTTGAGAACTTCATCTAGTACAAATGCAAAATGGGAACTCTTGGTGCAATATGAATAGTAATAGTTGCCTTGGTAACCTAAATTCATGATAGCCTCACGAAACCAACCTTTAGCACGCTGTATGTTATTGGATATTTGAGGAAGGTAATGAAATTTGAGGGGTGTACCGTGCTCGTGTACCAATCGCATGAGGTCTATCCCATGAAAGAACAGTCGGTCTTCACGTAAAAAGAACTCATTTTGAGGGAAATCAAAAGTTTGTTCAATCAGGTCAATGTATTTTGTTCTCATGCGTCGAAGTCAAAAATAGTTTTTACGTAAAGGGATTGCGTATGTTTCGCTTAGTCCTTAAAATTTGTGCAAAAATACTGCATTTTGCATGGAAGTAGAGCAACTTAAAATAGTACTTTTGAAAACAGCATTTTTTCCATGTCCTATCTAGACGAATTAAACGAAAGTCAACGCGTAGCAGTTGATCATATTTTTGGCCCAATAATGGTGATTGCCGGCGCCGGCTCTGGCAAAACCCGTGTTCTTACATACCGCATAGCGTATATGATGGAGCAAGGAGTTGACCCATTCAATATTCTTGCACTCACTTTCACGAACAAAGCTGCCAAAGAAATGACCGAAAGGATTGGAAATATAGTAGGAGGCGGTGAAGCCAAAAATATTTCCATGGGAACCTTTCACTCGGTATTCTCCAAAATATTACGTTTTAATGCAGAGAGAATTGGTTTTCCAAACAACTTTACCATTTACGATACACAAGATTCAAAAAGCCTTATCAAGGACATTATCAAAGAACTCAACCTCGACGATAAAACCTATAAACCCAGTATGGTTTTTGGTCGTATTTCTGCAGCAAAAAACAACCTCATCTCACCAGAAGCCTACAGTGCAAACACCGAAATTCAACTAGAAGATAAACAAGCGCGCAGACCAGAATTAGGCCGAATCTATCAATCTTATGCAAATCGCTGTCTCAAAGCGGGCGCTATGGATTTTGATGACTTGCTCTACTTTACAAATGTCTTGTTGCGAGATTTCCCAGACGTGCTGCACTACTACCAGCAAAAATTCCAATATATCCTTGTAGATGAGTATCAAGATACCAACTATGCCCAATACCTAATTGTTAAAAAACTAGCCGCCGCTTATCAAAACATCTGTGTGGTAGGCGACGATGCACAAAGCATTTATTCCTTCAGAGGAGCAAATATCGAGAACATACTCAATTTCAGAAAAGACTACCCAGACTTTACTTTATATAAACTTGAACAAAATTATCGCAGTACTAAAAATATAGTTGAAGCGGCAAACAGTATTATTAAAAAGAATAAAGATCAAATCAACAAAACAGTTTGGACAGATAACAACGAAGGATCCAAAATCAAAGTGCAGCGATCTTTAACTGACAACGAAGAAGGACGCACAATTGCGCAAGCAATTTTCGAGCGCAAAACAACAGAAGGTGCTCGTTTTCAAGATTTTGCCATACTCTATAGAACTAACAAACAATCCCGTGCTTTTGAGGAGGCCTTGCGTAAACTCAATATGCCATATAAAATTTATGGCGGATTATCTTTTTATCAGCGTAAAGAAATAAAAGACCTTCTCGCCTATTTTAGACTTACCGCAAACCCACATGATGAAGAAGCGCTTAAACGTGTTATCAACTATCCCAAAAGAGGTATCGGTAAAACTACAATTGAAAACATCATCATTGCGGCAAATCGTTACAATACCAGTATGTGGGAGGTCATTAAAGACTTTCAGCGTTTCCCTGCAGAAGTAGGTAGTGCTGCCCGCAGTAAAATCTACGAATTCGTAACAATGATTGACAGCTTTGGTGCAGAACTTGAAAAAACCGACGCATTCACTCTTGCCGAACGCATAGCAAAATCTTCGGGTATTATTCGTGAACTGATAGCTGAAAAAGATAAAGGCCCTGAGGAGGTGGAGCGCTTCCAAAACATTGAAGAACTCTTGGCGGGTATTCAAGAATTTGTGCGCGGGGCAGAATCCGATTCACCTCGCACTCTTGCAGACTTTATGATGGACGTTGCATTGCTCACAGACGCAGACCAAGAAAAACCAGAAGATCGAAATCACATTAGTCTGATGACTATTCACTCGAGTAAAGGACTAGAATTTCCACACATTTACATTGTTGGCCTTGAAGAAAATCTTTTCCCGTCCCAAATGGCGCTCAATTCACGCTCCGAACTAGAAGAAGAACGACGCTTATTTTATGTAGCCATTACGCGCGGAATGCGCAGCTGTATGTTATCCTATGCAACTAGCCGATTCACATGGGGTCAATCTATCATGTGTGAACCATCTCGTTTTATCGATGAAATTGATCCTCAATTTCTTCAGTTTGAATCAGTCAGCAGAGCAGCCAACAGCAGATCTTTGATGGGTTCTGGTAGTTTTGAACGCGGATTTAAAGGCGGTTTAAATAAGCCCCTAGGATCAAGTCCGCAGTTGCGTTCGCTCAAAGAAGTTAGCCAGCAAAAAACTCCCCATTCGAACGATAACACGCCGAGCCTTATGGTTGGACACAACATCTTGCATGACCGTTTTGGAAAAGGAAAAGTACTTAAATTGGAAGGAGAAGGCGCTGATAAAAAAGCAACCATCTTTTTTCCGCAGCACGGATCAAAAACAGTTCTGCTTAGATTTGCCAACATACAAATTATTGAAGATTAATTGTTTAAATGTATTTAATTCAACAATTAAATCAATAAAAAAATGGCGTCACTCGTCCAATAAATCAGGTCTTCTTTCTTTTGTACGCAAATAGGCTTCAGCTTCCCTCCAAGCAGCAACGTCTTTTGGATTTCCGCTCAATAGCACCTCTGGTACTTCAAGGCCATTAAAGATGGGTGGACGTGTATAAACAGGTGGCGCTAATAGTCCATCTTGAAAAGAATCGGTTAGTGCAGATGTTTCATCGTTTAACACACCTGGTATGAGACGCACAACTGCATCTACTACAATAGCAGCTGCTAGCTCCCCACCACTCAAAACATAAGAACCAATGGAGATTTCTTTAGTAATATAAAGATCTCTAACGCGCTGATCCACCCCTTTATAGTGTCCGCATAAAATCAATAAGTTTGCTGCAAGTGATAATTGATTACAGGTACCCTGCTCAAGTAAATCACCGTCTGGTGTCATGTAGATGATCTCGTCATATTGTCTTTGAGATTGCAGCGATTCTATAGCTTTAGAAATAGGTACCACGCTCATCACCATGCCCGCTCCACCTCCGTATTGATAGTCGTCTACATTTCTATGCTTATTATCTGCATAATCTCGCAGGTTGTGTACATGGATTTCAACGTGGCCTTTAGTCTGTGCACGCTGCATAATTGAGGCCGCGAAAGGGCTCGCGAGCAATTCTGGAAGCACTGTAAGAATATCAATACGCATGTTGCAAAGGTAAGTCAATTCGTCACAAATTACTACCTTTGCACAAACCCTATTTCATGATCCAATTATCTGAACGTTTACTTGCGATGGAAGAGTCTGCTACCATTGCTATGGCTAAAAAAAGTAGAGAACTCAAATCGCAGGGCAAAGATGTGATTTCCTTATCACTCGGAGAACCTGATTTCCACACCCCTTCTTTTATTAAGGAGGCAGCTGTGCAAGCATTAGATCAAAATTACACCACCTACACCCCCGTTCCAGGTTATGACGATTTGCGACAAAGCATTGCCCTCAAATTCAAAAGAGATAACGAATTAACCTATACCAAAGATCAAATTGTTGTCTCTACTGGCGCTAAACAAAGTATTGCTAATTTAGTACTTAGTCTAATCAATCCAGGAGATGAAGTCATCATTGCTGCACCCTATTGGGTTTCTTACTTGGAAATTGTTAAAGTTGCAGAAGGCATTCCTGTCATTATATCAGCAGGTATAGACAAAGATTTTAAAATTACTGGTGCTGACCTCGAGGCTGCAATCACACCAAAAACTAAGCTCTTCATGTTCTCTACACCTTGTAATCCAACAGGTTCAGTATACAGCAAGGAAGAACTGCAAGACCTTGCACGCGTATTAGTCAAATACCCTCAGGTTATTGCTATGGCTGATGAAATCTATGAGCATATCAATTTTGAAGGTAAACATGAAAGCCTTGCTCAGTTTCCAGAAATATACAATCAAGTTGTAACTGTCAATGGTGTTTCCAAAGCATGGGCTATGACTGGATGGCGCTTGGGTTATATTGGCGCACCAAAAGAAATTGCTGATGCCTGTGACAAAATACAGGGGCAATTTACTTCAGCTACTTGTTCGATCACGCAACGCGCAACAATTGCAGCCATGACAGCAGATCCAGCAGTACTCAAAGATATGATTACCGCATTTGAGAGCCGTCGCAACTTAGTACTGAATGGATTGCGTCAAATTCCAGGACTTAAAGTAAATAACCCAGGTGGTGCATTTTATGTGTTCCCTGATTGTTCTGCTTATTTTGGAAAAAGTTATGAAGGTCAAATCATCGAGAACTCAGACGACCTTTGCATGTACTTACTTGAGGTAGGATTAGTTGCGTGTGTTGGCGGTGCCGCATTTGGGGACCCCAACTGTTTTCGCATTAGCTATGCAGCATCCGAAGAGATCCTTCAAAAGGCAATAGATCGTATTTCGAATGCACTTGCGCAACTTCAATAAGACATGCAAATAAAAGCGCTTTTTGATTCCTTTAATGGCAAGAAAGTATTAGTGATTGGCGATGTCATGACCGATGCTTACCTTCATGGATTTGTTGCGCGCATGAGTCCAGAGGCGCCAGTACCTGTTGTGGACTTACAAACAAAAGAAGAGCGTATTGGCGGCGCTGGAAATGTTGCACTCAACCTCATCGCACTCGGTGCCGAAGTTCTTCTGGCCAGTGTTATCGGAAATGACACTGCCGGTCATGAGCTCCAAAATATGTTTAAAGTTGCAGGTATTAATACAACCGCTGTTCTCTTCTCTGAAGAAAGAAAAACAACTATTAAAACAAGAGTACTATCGGCAGCAAAGCAATTATTGCGTATTGACAACGAGGACCAACACGACCTTAGTTCCGATGAATCAAGCGCATTCAAAGAGCGCATTAATGCATTGTTAGAACAAGGTATAGATGGCATTTTACTTGAAGACTACAACAAAGGTGTACTCACTCCAGAAATTATCGAATGGATTATAGCAAAAGCACAGCACTGGCAAATTCCTATCGTAGTAGATCCAAAAAAGAAAAACTTCCTCAATTACAAAGGCTGCACACTTTTCAAACCCAATCTTAAAGAACTTAAAGAAGGTCTTGGTCTTGAATTCGACCACCGTAAAGAACCAAATGCCTTAGCGCAAGCCATAGCGCAATTACACGACAAACTTGGCAATACATACACATTTGTAACACTATCGGAATTCGGAGTTCAGCTGTATGATGGTCAAACATATTATCAGCATCCTGCTCATTTGCGCAATATATCCGATGTTTCGGGTGCTGGTGACACCGTCATTGCCACAACATGTCTTTGCTTAATTTGCGGTGCTAGTCCCAATACCATTGCAGCTGTTGCCAATCTTGCTGGGGGCTTAGTTTGTGAACAACCTGGGGTTGTTAGCATCGACAAACAAAAATTACTTGAAGAAGCACTTCAACTCATCTTATAAATTATGTCCCAAAAAATAGTCAAGCCTTACGATTCAGGCCAGTCCAAAAAAGAAGAAGTAGCGCAAATGTTCAATAATATTTCTGCCAACTATGACTTTTTGAATCATTTTTTGTCGTTAGGTATTGACCATCTTTGGCGTAAAAAAGCGGTAAGGCAACTTCGGCCATTAAAACCTAAAGTAATCCTAGATCTCGCAACAGGTACCGGAGACTTCGCCATCGCTTGCCTGCGACTTAATCCAGAAAAAATAATCGGCATGGATATTTCATCTGGAATGCTCGAAGTAGGTAAAAAGAAAATGAAAAAACGTGCCTTTGACCATATCATTGAAATGCAGCTTGGTGATTCTGAAAACATGCCCTTTGAAGATGCATCCTTTGATGCCATAACGGTTGGCTTTGGGGTTCGCAATTACGAAAACCTAGAGAAAGGACTTACAGAGATGCTGCGTGTACTCAAACCAGGAGGGCAAGCCATAATTCTTGAATTTTCAAAACCTAAATCATTTCCTATCAAGCAGCTCTTTGGATTTTACTCCAAAATCTTAATTCCATTTTTCGGTAAATACATTTCGAAGGATAAGCGTGCTTACACCTACTTACCTGAAAGCGTTGAAGCATTTCCCGAAGGCACAAACTTTATGGGTGTCTTACAAAAAGTTGGATACCACGCCGATAAACAAATCAGGCTTAGTGGTGGCATCGCAAGCATTTACATCGGACAAAAACCATCCGAACAATAATCCCAATCAAGAATCGTTACTACGGTATGCGTTTATTCATTTTACTTTGTTTCTTTTTGAGTTTTACAACACAAGCTCAGACCCAAAAGCAGCAGCGATATAAAAATTTCGATAAACGCTTTATACATTTTGGTTTCATGTTGGGTATCAATAGTTCAGACTTTACTGTGATGCCAAAGACTAACGCCTATAATCAATACCAGTTGGTCTCTATAACAAATGACGCACAACCTGGAGGTCAACTAGGAATTTTAACAACGATCAAACTCGGTACGCCTACCATTCGCTTCAGGTTTATACCAACACTTTCATTTCAAGAAAGAGTGCTTAATTACAATAGTCTTGATACTATTTGGTTTTTAAACGGCACAGGACAGCAACGTATAAATTCTACGAATCTTGAATTCCCTATGATGCTTCAGTTCCGCACCAAACGATACAATAATTTTACTGCTTATTCACTATTTGGCATGCAATATGCTATTGACCTTCAATCTCAGCAAGATGCCTCTCAAAACTTCTATGATCCTTTTGTCAAGATCAAGAAAAATGATTGGCAAGGTCAAATTGGAGGAGGTATTGAATTTTTCGCTCCATATTTCAAATTCAGTATGGAGCTCAAATATAGTCATGGATTCAAGAGTAGTTTTATTCAAGACTTTACGCCGGTTTCCAATCCCATTGACCAGCTCTACAATCGCGCTTGGTATTTTTCGCTGATTTTTGAAGGATGAGTAAAATTGTCAATTTTGTTTGTAGCCCTGAAGAAGCAAAGAACACCGCATACCTAGCGCAGCGTATACGTGAGGAGTTAGGACTTGAATATAGCACAGAAACGAATCTTGACTTTAGATGGCGTAAGCGCAGTATAGATGCTCGTCAAAAACAAATTAAAATTAATGCAAGTTTTGAAGTTGAAATAGCTTCCAAATTACCGTCTAGATTTTCCCCGCAAATATTTGATTTACTCCAAGATAACCCTAAGGTAGTGCATATTATAGGCGCAGGGCCCGCAGGACTTTTTGCCGCTTTACAAGCCTTGACACAAGGCATCAAGCCAATTATCTTTGAACGCGGAAAAGATGTCAGAGCACGAAGACGAGACCTTGCGAAACTTACTAGATCACATGAATTAAATACAGAATCTAACTACTGTTTCGGGGAGGGAGGAGCTGGTACCTATTCAGATGGCAAACTCTATACTCGTTCTAAGAAACGTGGCGATGTTCAAAAAGTATTGGAATGGTTGGTCCAATTTGGCGCTAGTGAAGACATTCTTATTGATGCGCATCCCCACATTGGTACGAATAAACTACCTCAACTTATTGAGGCAATCCGCAATCAGATTATTGACGCAGGAGGAGAAATACACTTTGAGCATAAACTAACAGATCTAGAACTTGAAGCAGATAAAATAGCACGTATAGAAATCAATGGAATACAACTAATACCGGTTTCTTCACTAATTCTTGCAACTGGACACTCAGCTAGAGACATTTTTGAACTCTTGCACTCCAAAAAAATGGAGCTAAGAGCCAAACCTTTTGCACTGGGTGCCCGTGTTGAACACACACAAGCCTTTATTGACTCACTACAATATCACGGAAGAGCAAGCGACGAATACCTCCCAGCTGCTTCATACAGCTTGGTAACTCAAGTAAATGAACGTGGTGTATACTCATTTTGTATGTGCCCAGGTGGAATCATAGCACCCTGTGCCACCTCTGAAGGAGAGGTAGTCACAAACGGATGGTCGCCATCCAAACGCAACAATATATATGCAAACTCTGGCATAGTTGTTGGCATTGAACCCACTGATTTCAAAAATCCAACAGACCCCTTTTGTTGCTTGAATTTTCAAAGGGAAATTGAAAATAAATGTTGGATGGCAGCTGGTCAAACTCAAAAAGTACCAGCTCAATGTCTTAAAGATTTTGTAGAAGGAAAAAAGAGTGAAGACTTTCCTAGATCTTCCTATCAGCCTGGGATTGTAAGCATTAATTTAAAAGAAGTATTTCCTCCATTCGTCTATGATAGACTGCGTCAAGCTTTTATTGATTTTGACCAAAAAATGCCTGGCTTTATTACCAATAATGCAGTAGTGCATGCGCCAGAATCACGCACTTCTTCTCCAATTTTGATTCCTAGGAATCCGATTACTTTCCAACATACACAAGTATCTAATTTTTATCCGATTGCAGAAGGTGCTGGTTATGCTGGTGGAATTGTTTCTGCAGCAATTGATGGGCTGAATTGTATTGAAAAGATTGCAAAGACCCTGATAAACACCTAATTTTATGGTGTAAAGTGTCTTCCATGAAATTTTGGCCCCTCGTTTTTCTATTATTCATAAATATCAAGGTTAGTGCACAACTCGATACCTTGTTTTGGTTTGTAGCGCCTGAGGTAGCACAGAGCCATGGTGATCGCCCTATTGTCTTTCGTTTTGCCACGCTCAATCAGGCAGCAACCATTACGGTAAGCCAACCAGCAAATCCGCTTTTCCCAATTCAAGTCCTCAGTTTAACAGCAAATGACGCTCAAACACTTAATGTAACCACCTGGATAGATCAAATTGAAAATAAACCAGCCAATACTGTTCTACCTTACGGATTTAAAATTTCAGCCAGCGCCCCTATTATGGCGTATTATGAAGTAACCCCTACTTGTAATTGTAATCCAGATATTTTCGCACTTAAAGGAAAAAATTCGCTAGGAACATCCTTCATTGTGCCAGCTCAAAATTTCTTGAATAATGCATCATATGCCCGCTCAGGTTTCAATGTTGTCGCCACACAAAACAATACGGTTGTCACCATCAATCCTAAACAGGCCATCATAGGCCACGCCGCCAATATTCCATTCTCTATTGTTTTACAAAAAGGAGAAACATTCTCAGCCGAAGCAACCTCTACCCTAGCCAATCAACATTTGAGTGGTTCAATTATTACAAGCAATAACCCAATTGCAGTTACCATTCACGACGATTCTATGATGGGCACACCTTATGGAGGTTGTGCAGACATCATGGGCGATCAAATCATCCCAAATCAGGTACTTGGAAGCGAATATATTATCCTAAAAGGCTATCTAAATGGTCCCGATAAAATTTATGTGGTCGCAATCCAAAACAACACACAGATTTCTATTGATGGCGTAGCAGTGGCTACAATCAATGCTACAGATACATACGTTTATACACTCAATAGCCCAACAGTATTAATACAGACCAGTGCTCCCACCCATGTATTGCATACCACAGGTTTTGGTTGTGAAGTAGGAGGCGCCATTTTACCATCTATCATTTGTACAGGCTCAAATACGGTAGCATTTGTGCGTTCCACAACTGAATTTTTTGCACTCAATATTTTAGTGCCTGCCGGTGGAGAAAATGACTTCACCTTTAATGGAAATACGGGCGTCATTACACCTGCCATGTTTAATTTTGTTCCTGGCACTAATAATGCCTGGAAATTTGCTCAAATTGATGCCTCAAGTTTCGTGGGAGTACAGTTGGCATCTCGCATAGACAACCCCAATTTTAAATTCCATTTGGGTTTGGTGCACGGCGGATCCTCTAGCGGATGTCGCTATGGTTATTTCAGTGACTTTGCCGCTGCTCAATATCAAATTAGTGTCAACGATCAAAGTTTTTGTGTAGGGGAACCTATCCTGCTTACCACAAATACGCTTAATGGAGCTACCTATAATTGGACCGGGCCCAATAACCTCAATTCAACAGGACCCCAAATTGAAATCACTCAAGCAGAGCTAATCCATTCTGGTACCTACAGTATTGCTGGTTTTTTACCCGGTACCTGCCCGATTATTCCAGACACGATTGAAATTCAAGTTCATAACAATCCAAGCGCACCAAGTCTGAGTACCAATTCTCCTGTTTGCGATGGAGCTCCGCTTTTGTTTTGGACTGATTTTCCGGCAGCACAATATTTCTGGACACAAGGAAATATAACGAGTAATTTCGACACACTATTATTGAACCTTTCTGCAGGGAGCTACACAACGACGCTCAGCATCATTGATAGCAACGGCTGTGCATCTCCCCCTTCTGCTTTAACTGGTGTCGTTTTCAATAATCCAACAGTTCAATATACGGGCCCTTTAAATGTTTGTGGTTCGCAAATTTTTATGAACGCAACGGCAAATGCAGACCCAAATGACCAAATAAGCCAATTGAATTGGTACCAAAATAATCAGCTCCTTTATTCTGGAACTACTTTTAATTTTGACTTGCAAAGTAATAATGGCAGTCAAGAAACATTTGTTGTTGAGGCCTTAACTAATCTAGGCTGCACAAATACTGATACTTTTACAGTCAATTTCAATCCTTTCCCTCTTGCAGATTTTTCTAGCACCGCTCTTTGTGATGGACAAACAGTCAACTTTAACAATCAAAGTTCTTGGAATGGCACACCACTGGTTGGAACAACACTTCAAACAACCTTCTTAACTGGCGATGGACAAAGTCTGAGTACATTTCCATCGAGCTTCCAATATGCTGAAAGTGGCACCTACACTGCTTCACTTATTTTGGAATCATCTGCAGGCTGTAGCGATACAAGTACTCAATCCTTTCAACTACTCAGCGTACCACAAATCACACTCAACAGCATTGATACGTGTGGTCAAATTGCCACTTTTCAAGCCTTTTACAATGTACTCCCTTCTAATATCCAAAGTTTTCAATGGACGATTAATAACCAAGTATTAAATGAAAATCCAGTTACACAATACTTTAGCCAATCTGGAACTTATCCTTTTTCTTTTAACCTTATTTTACAAAATGGGTGTGCTTATTCCAACGATGGAATCATAGACATTATACCTTCTATCACACTCAATGATTTGTCTTTTCCAAACATCATATCTACAAAAAGTATCGTTGAAAATCAAAAGTGGCAAATTGATGCGCTCTATGAAAATTGTGCAAGTTTTAAATTGCAAATTCTTAACCGCTGGGGTCAGGTAGTGTTTGAGACTGATTCCTCACAAAAAGCATTTGAAGGCAAAAATGAGCAAGGTGAACTACTTGCCGAAGGAATTTACTTTTATCTCTTCACGAGTGGTGGTGATAAAAGACATGGCTATATTCACCTGATCCATTAAGAACGCTTAAATTTGCAGCATGAAACGAGTAGTAGTTGGTCTTTCTGGCGGTGTTGACTCCAGTGTTACAGCACTATTACTTCAACAACAAGGGTACGAAGTTATTGGTATGTTCATGCGCAATTGGCATGATGAGAGTGTAACAATTTCGGACGAATGCCCATGGATTGACGACTCCAATGACGCTCTGCTTATTGCACAACAACTGGGGATTCCTTTTCAGGTCATCGATCTTTCAGAACAATATAAAGATCGCATTGTAAATTACATGTTTGCTGAATATCAGGCTGGACGAACACCTAACCCAGATGTATTATGTAACCGTGAAATCAAATTTGACGTTTTTTTAAACGCTGCAATGGATCTTGGCGCAGATTATGTCGCGACCGGACATTACTGCCAAAAAGGGGAAAATAAGGATGGTACATTTAGTTTAATTGCAGGTGCAGACCCTGGTAAAGACCAATCATATTTTTTATGTCAATTGAGTCAAACACAATTATCCAAAGCATTATTCCCAATTGGGCATCTTCAAAAAGCCCAAGTAAGACAAATTGCACTTGAAAATGGCTTGGTTACGGCCAATAAGAAGGATTCTCAAGGTCTTTGTTTCGTCGGAAAAATTGCACTACCTACCTTTCTCCAACAGCAACTAGAACCAAAAGTTGGTCCTGTTATAGAAATACCTCCCCAGCTCCAAATATTGGAGACTTATCACAAAATTGAACCTAGCCTAGCCAATGTTGAACTTTTAGCTCAACCTTTCACATTTGATCAAGACCAAGGACATCTAGTTGCTAAGCATCAAGGCGCACACTATTATACGATTGGTCAGCGTAAAGGCTTGCATATCGGGGGGAGACCTGAACCGAGCTTTGTAATTGGAATTGACACACAAAAAAACATTGTATTTAGTGGTCAAAATGAACAGCATCCAGGACTCAATCGTTGGGCGTTAAAATTAGATGAAACAAGTATATCTTGGATTCGAACACCTCATGAATTTACAATCAATCAAAAGCTTGATTGTATGGTTCGCATTCGTTATCGTCAACCTTTACAAAAAGCAACTTTAATCAGAAAAGAAGCTGGGTTCTTCATCCTTTTTGAGCACAAACAAAAAGGTATAGCACCGGGTCAGTTTGCAGCTTGGTATGATCAGGACGAATTACTAGGCTCTGCTGTAATTCAATCTTAGTATACAAAAAAAGGACCCCAATGAGGCCCTTTTTTCTATCTAACTATAAATCAACTATTAGTTGAGAATCAGTGCAAAACCTTGTGGTTCATCACTTAATTTTTCTTCTGAGTAACGAATATTATCTAACAATTCAGCAACCTGAAAAATATTTAATGGGCTCTTTAAACCCAATTCACGGTGCTGATCTAATTTCAATTTCGCTTGGCGAATTGACTTGCTTCGAAGAGATTGAATACTTGTGGTCATGTCGTTTTGTTGTTGTTTTGCTCTTGTTACGCTAAGTTGAATCCCAAGGTTTCAAAAAGCTAAATAAATTTCATGTTGCTAAATAAGTAAAGTGATTTAAATATCTGATTAACTGAGTTTTAAAATGAAATAACTTTTTCTCTTTATATGAACAAAATCAACGCATACACCACATCAATTTGTTCATATCCGTTATATCAATACTTGATTATCTTTGTATGGTGAAATATTTATACCTCTTTATACTACCTCTATTATGGTCATGCAAAGAAAAAGCAACAGATCATAATCCGCTTGAACCAAATCCTCAAGAATTGCCAACCAAAGGCACGCAAAGTCTAGAAAACTATGTCAACAGAATCGTGCGAGCTAAGTTGAATATTCAAGCTAGTGAAAATTTTGAACTAAAAATTTACCGAGCCCAACTTGATCCAGATGGCATTGAAGACGCTATAATCACGGTTAACAGGTTAGACTTTGCCCAGAAAGAATCAATGGCTTCTCCTAACCCTGCCAAACGAGCCGAACTTGGATTCATGGGCAACTTCAATTATTTCTTCTTTTTTGATGGTAAACTTGATATGCTCTCTCCTCCAATCGCCATCCCATCCTCTCCATTACTTCCTCTTCAGGTCACCTTTGAAAACATTAGCTCAACAAAATACAAAGACATCCTGATTGATTTTCGAATCAGAAACGCGAGCTACAAGGATTTTTACACAGTTCATAACCATAGTCCTCGACGTATTTTCCAATTTAAAAACTTTGATGGCTTAGGTACACCAAATACTGAAGCATATCATTTTGTATATGGTGCAGGTTCTTACGGACCACAAAAAAATATTTTTGTCATGGAAGCCCAATTAGGAGCTTTGCCAAGTGGCGAGGATAAAAACACCTTTGTACCTCAAATAAAACCGCTTGAAAAAATCAAATACACTTTTTTCTATCTAGAAAGCGAAGCCAAATACGCAACAAAAGATGCTCAATAAAAAAGGCGGGGAAACCCCGCCTTTTTCTTTAATGCTCTGTTAACTAAAAACTTCCGCGCAATGTCAAAATGAAATTGCGACCTGGCGCTGAAATATTCGAAGCAAACATTCGATAATTTCGATCTAATAAATTTTCACAAGCTAACTGAATACTCAATTTGTTGTTGATATTGTAATTAACTCTGAAATTCAAAGTATACCAACTTGGCATACCATTCGGCGTAGCATAGGCAAAATTATCCTCTCCTACAAGATTATAATCCTCCATTTTTTTTGCACCAGAGTACAAAACGAATCCTTCTATTCTTAACCTGTACATAGGGGTATACAATAAACTTAACTTACCAAAAGTTGGAGCGATATGATCCAAAGGATATGGCACACTATCCGTAGCGATTCGTCCATAGGTGTAGTTATAACTGGCAAAAAATTGCCAGTTAGTATTAATTTTAGCATTTAGATTTACTTCAAGGCCATAAACCTTTGCGCGTCCGGCATTTGTTGTTGTTAAAACCTGACTTAAAGCACCGTCATAAAGAATGCTATCGACACCATCAAAAGTACCTCTTTGCACGGTAAGGACATTGCGTAGCCAAGTTTGATACACTGTGGCTCCAATATTTGTGTTTTTATAGACTTTGTATTGTACTCCCATTTCTCCATTGATAGCATACTCCGCTTGTAAATTTGGATTTGGAACAATCACAGAACCAGGCACTGATTCAAAAACTTTGGTGAGGTCATCTACATTTGGTGCTCTAAATGCAGTAGATCCATTTAGTGAGACCCGCAATTTTTTTATTGGCATGTAAATTAGACCTAAATTACCGTTCAATGCAAGATGGTTCTGCTGAATTTGGTTGAACGGGAATGGAAAAAACGTTTGATCATCAAATTGAGCTTGAAGGCCTACTAGAGACATACGAATTCCATCATTGATGATCAATTTTTTGGAAGCTTCGTAAGTATGGGAAACATAAAGCGCAGCACCATGCATCTGCGAGCCTCCATCAGGATAGCGCGTGTCAATAACTGTTTGCACACCCGTATAGATGTTCTCGGCAAAGGCAGTAGACTTGACATTATTCAAATAGGCTTCTGTACCGTAACGAAACTCATGCGCACCCATTTTTTTCATGAAGTCTGCATTCAAAGTAAAGATATCGAGTTGTTCGATGCGGTGATTAAGGCTTTCATTCTGAAATCTTCTGTCCATGCGACTTTCCTCTATGCCTTGATACGCCAAGATCATTCTTGCATTATCATAACATTTGGTCGCCTTACTGAGCTCTAATGTGTAGGCTGCCAACAAACGTTTCTGTGGTCCGTAATACCATTCAGCAAATTTTGGCATCGCGCCAGACATGAGCGTCAAGCGATCATAACGATCGATATTGCCCGAATTTGATAATTGTAAATTCAAGTGATGCCTTACGCCAGGTTTTTGTACAAAACTGAATTTTTGAAGTACATCGTATTGCACATAACCAGAACCTAGCTGCAACGAGCTGTCTGTATTGACCATCATGCTATCTTGACCATTTAGCTGGGCAACATACCAAGGGCGATAACCTAAATTTCCGATCGCTTCTGATCTGTTTTTTCCTTGACGCAAATCTCCAAAATTTGAGTAAGAAATAGAAGAAAGGGAAGCAAAGCGTTTGCTACCTAAATTCACTTGCGCATTGGTGGCAAAACCTGCACCGGCAGAAAAGCCACGCAAATAGGCGCCACTGCGCACGAGTAGTTCATCAGTTGTGCTGAACTGTGGTTTTTTAGTCTGAAAAGACATCACGCCACCAATGGCATCAGAGCCATAAATAACAGATCCTGGCCCAAATAAGAGCTCTACGCGTTCCATATTGGCTTGATCAAGTGTCAGTACGTTTTGAAGATGGCCACCTCGGTAAATCGCATTATTCATACGAATACCATCCACAACCAAAAGCACCTTGTTGGTTTCAAAACCACGTATGATCGGGCTTCCTCCGCCAAGTTGACTTTTCTGAACAAATACAGACCCTGAGTTAGCCAGGACGTCTGCCATTGAAGTTTGCTGCTGAAATTGAATTTCTGAGGCTCGTATAACCTGGATTTTCTGGGCTACATCTTTGCGCTTCTCCAGCGATTTATTAGCAGATACAACTGTTTCGTTTTCGGTTTGCGCATTCGGTATCATATAAACCGTAATTGCTAGTGCGCTTCCCGAATTTGGAATATTCAATTGGTAGGGCTCATAATCCGGATGGCTGATTTCTATGACGAGCGGCAATTGTGCGGAATCAATCTGGTAAGCTGAATTCGTTTGTTGACTGAGTTTCCCCTTGGTTCTAAAAGAGAGGCCATTTAAGGACTCGAAAGTGTAGGCATCTCTTACCTCAAAGGTGGTTTGTGCCTTCACCATAAAAAAATTGGTCAAGCCTAAAATAAGACATAACAATATAGTTTTCATGAATTGAAAGTTAAAATTTAAAAAATATAAATTGAGCAGGGGTATTTTTTAAACTTCCGGGGGAGGCACAATTAAGGAATATGCTCTATAGATATAATGATGGAGGTATTCCTTGTGTACCTGTGATTTGTTTTCATCAAAACTATTGTGAGTATACTGAAAGGCCTGAATAGGCTCCATTGGATCGGTCATAAGTTTGAGCCAGCCATGAACTGGATGCTGGTCTGATGAATTGACGAGATTGTTAGCGGTAGCAAAATCGATTTTCTCAAATAAGGCCGTTTCTTGGCGGTCATCGATACATTGAAAATACCAAATGCCTTTTACTTTCTGCTTGTAAACGACATCATAGAAGCGGCCATTGAGTCTGAATTCATGTGGCTTAACCCAATTCAGCTTTTGACGTTCCCTAGCTGTAAAATGAAACTTGATCAATTGATTTTCAGGAACTGAAAGCTTTAGTGATTTTTTAATTTCTTTGCGAATAAGGTAATGTTCGAGCTCCACAAACGTGAAAAAACCCACGAATTGATAGGTCAAAAGTGCAATAAAACCAATAAATATAAATTTCCGCACATTCAAAGTTAATTGTATTTTTGCAACATTCAATCAACTCAATTATGAAACTAATTCTCTCTTTATTTTCAGCACTTTTAAGCCTCACTTTTTTCGCACAAGCTCCAGGTTCAATTGACCTCTCTTTCGCAGGAACAGGTTTTGCAAGTTACGGTCCTGTTGCCAGCAATTTCATGGATAACGCACAAGATGTTGTTAGTCTATCCAATGGTAAAATGATTTATTGCGGGACATCAGGAACCTTATCTAACCTTGGAATGGTAGTTGTTCGGCTCAACTGTGATGGATCTATTGACAGTACTTTCGGTACAAATGGCTACTATATTTACAATTCAGCGGTTGGTTCTTCTTTTGCATATGACTTAGAATTACTTTCCAATGGTCAAATTCTTGTAGCTGGGGCTACGAGTATTACTAGCCCAAATCCACAATTTTCTATGTTTCGCTTGAATAGCGACGGAACCTTAGATCAAACTTTTGGGGTAAATGGTTTTTTTCACAATGACATTGGCTCAAGTGAGGATTATGCACGAAAGATTTTAATTCAAAACAATAAAATCATATTAGTTGGTGTGTCAAAGACACCAGGTTTTAATACCAATCGATTAGCGCTCACTCAATGTGACATGAATGGGCAAATAGATGTGAATTTTGGAACAAATGGAACAACCGTATTTCAAAATACAGCATCAAATTCATGTTTTGGACAAAGCGCTGTAATTGGAAGCAATGGTGACATTTTCATATGTGGTGATGCATATATCAACAATATCTATTATCCACTTCTTGCAAAAGTACAAGCCAATGGTATCCCTGTATCAACTTTTGGAAGTAATGGGGTCTTGATTCCATTGAATTATAACGCTCGCTTTTTTGATATTGAATTTGACGGCACAAAATTGATCATGGCTGGTCAAAACGGGGTTGGGCCATGGGATTTTATCCTACAGGCACGCAATGAAACAACAGGTGCTATTGTAACTTCTTTTGGTACGGCAGGCACTACGATTGTGGATGTAGTTCAAGCAGATACCTATTTTGAGTTACTCATGCACCCAGACGGTTCTATTTTAGCTTGTGGTACGACAGGAACTGCTGGCATTGGTGCTGCTCGAGATTTTATCCTTTCAAAGTACACAGCAAATGGACTTGTCGACACAGGTTTTGGAACAAATGGTCATACGATTACCAACATCGCACCGGCTTGGGACGATGCATATGGGATGGATTTATACCCAGGTAATAAGATAGTTCTTGCTGGTTTCAGTGCACAAACAAACACACAGCATGCCATTGCCAGGTATGCTTATGGAGCAAGCACACCAGTATATGGATGTACTGACCCGCTATCTTGTAACTATAATTGCTTAGCAACTGTGAACGATGGTAGTTGCCTTTATCCAAACACCGCCTGCGACGATGGTAATCCGCTTACCATCAACGACTCGACAGATATCAATTGCAATTGCACTGGTCAATTAGTCACAATAGTTGAAGGCTGTACAGACCCAGCCTCTTGTAACTATAATCCTCTTGCGAATGTAGACGATGGCTCGTGCTTATACCCTGGCCAATTATGTGATGACAACAACCCAAATACAATCAACGATTCTATCAATCCAGATTGTATTTGTATTGGAGATATAGTAGTGCTTGGTTGTACTGATCCTAATTCATGTACTTACAATCCTTTGGCGAACGTAGATGACAACAGTTGTATTTACCCAGAAAGTCCTTGTGATGATAACAATCCCGACACCTATAATGATATGCTTGATTCCACATGTAATTGTGTAGGTACCCTTTACATTTATGGTTGTATGGATTCAAGTGCATGTAACTATAATCCACTTGCAACAATGGATGACAACAGCTGTATTTTACCTGGGTCTCCATGTGATGATGGAAATGATATGACTATAAACGATTCTTTAGATGTGAATTGCAACTGTGTGGGTATTGACATTACAGGACTCATAGAAAACCAAATGCAACTAGAGCTCTACCCTAACCCAAGTTCAAACTCCTTTGTGGTCTCCACCAATTTTGCTGCTCAAAAGGTAATCCTAATCACAGACCTACAAGGTAAAATTTTACTTGAAATCAACTCTAATAAGGCTGAGGAACTCATCGATTGTTCTCAATTAGCAAACGGCACCTACCTAGTTAAAGTAAGTGTTCATCATGCTCAATTGACTAAAAAACTACATATTCATCATTAATGACAGAAAGTCACATTGATGTCGTTCAAAAAAGACGATTTTATCAGAATGATATAACTGACAAAAAGGAAATCCTCATCGCGCTTCATGGTTATGGCCAGCTAGGACAGTTTTTTTTTCGAAAGTTCTCTGCTATTGAAAAAAAAATAGGAATTGTCATTCCAGAAGGTCCGCATCGTTTTTATTTGGAAGGTTCCTCTGGTCGTGTTGGCGCCTCTTGGATGACTAAAGAATGGCGTGAAACCGATATTGCTGAAAATACGCAGTATTTACTTTCGCTCATCAAAGCCATACGCAAGGTAAACCAAAAAGCTCCAATTACACTGCTAGGATTTTCACAAGGAGGTGCAACCGCAGCGCGATTATACCAAACAGCACCTGACCTTTTTACTCAGCTAATCCTCTGGGCAAGTGTATTTCCTCCAGATGTGGAAAAACAGCAGTTCAAGATGAAAAACAAGCTCCATTTTGTACTGGGGACTAAAGACCCCTATTTTTCATCTGAAAATAGAGCCGCACTCCTCAATGAATACCAAAAACTCGGATTCATTATTCATGAATTTAATGGAGTGCATGACATTAACGAAACTACGCTAAACGTCATTTTAAAAAAAGTAGCTTAAGCTTGATTTTTTTCCTCCCATTGACCAACCACTGCTGTTGCAATAGAATTTCCTAAGACATTTGTAGCACTTCTAAACATATCGCAGAAGTGATCAATTGGGAGAATTAACGCAACACCTTCTATGGGGATATTGAACATGCCGCATGTAGCCGCAACGACAACTAAACTTGCCCTTGGAACACCTGCAATTCCTTTACTCGTTAGCATTAAAACCAACAACATGGTTAATTGAGTACCCGTATCTAGAGGAATTCCATAAACCTGAGCAATAAAGATACTCGCAAAGGTCATATACATCATACTACCATCTAGGTTAAAAGAATAACCTAAAGGGAGCATAAATGAAACAATCCGATCCTTGATGCCAAAACGTTCTAATTCTTCGGTTAACTTTGGAAAAACAGCCTCGCTACTTGTCGTCCCAAAGGCAATCACTAAAGGTGATACGATTCTTTTGAGGAGTGTTTTGAGATGGCTTCTAAGAAAAATATATCCCACAAAAATCAAAACAATCCAAAGGGAGGCAATGCCAACTAAAAAAGAACTAAAAAACTTAGTATATGTCAGCATTAATTCTGATACATCTTTGACTGCAAATACACCTGCAATTGCTCCAAATACACCAATTGGTGCAAATTTCATAACGAAATTGACCATTTTTAGAATAATATGAGATGTTTTATCCAATGCGTTGATGACCGGTTTTACATTATCACCGATAGAGGCGGCTGCCAGCCCAAAGAATATCGAAAAAATGACTATTTGAAGAATTTCATTTGTAGCCATTGCCTCAAAGACAGATTTTGGTATGATGTGTTCAATAAAATTTTGTATTGAAAAATCTTGTGTTTTATCTGTTACTTCTGAAACACTTGCCTGATCGATATTGGCTAGATTTACGCCACTACCTGGCTGCAAAAAATTCACCCACAACAAACCTATTATCAAAGAAATAAAAGATGCGGTGAAGAACCACGCTAAGGCCCTTCCTCCTATTCTTCCAACAGCCTTGATATCTCCAAGTTTTGCAATTCCAACCACAAGGGTAGTCAGTACCAAAGGAGCAATGATCATTTGCACCAACCTAATAAAAACAGTAGCCAACAATTTAATGTGCGTGCTAAACTGAGCCGCAGTATCTGCTTTGAAATTAGAATGAATAAATGCGCCTAGAATTCCACCTAACACCATAGCAATCAAAATATAGCGTGTCAACTTGTTTTTTTGGGGCTTTTCGTGCTTAGAGGTGTGGGAATTTTTGTGCATAATTAAATGAGTTGTTAAATGGACTATGAAAATAGGAAAAAGCCTAAACATGGCAAGGGATGATTACAATTCGTATATTTGAAAACCAATCAACAGATGACGACACAACAAGAACTCGACTTCAATTTCAACGAAGACCAAATGCGTCTCAAAATAAGAGCGCTCGAACAAACACTGGAGAAAATACACCTAGGCGGAGGTAAAACCAGGATAGAAAAACAGCACGAAAGCGGAAAGCTTACTGCAAGAGAGCGCATAGATCAGCTACTTGACCATGGAACTGAGCGAATTGAAATAGGAGCTATAGCTGGTCATGACATGTATTCAGAGCACGGTGGCTGCCCTGCTGGTGGTGTTGTAATTGTTATTGGTTATGTAAGTGGCAGACAATGTATTGTTGTAGCCAATGATGCAACTGTTAAAGCAGGAGCTTGGTTTCCAATTACAGGAAAGAAAAACCTAAGAGCTCAAGAAATAGCCATGGAAAATAAATTGCCCATCATTTACCTTGTAGATTCTGCCGGCGTATACTTACCCATGCAAGAAGAAATTTTCGCAGACAAAGAACACTTTGGACGTATATTTCGTAACAATGCAAAAATGTCTGCAATGGGAATTACTCAAATAGCAGCAGTAATGGGAAACTGTGTAGCTGGGGGTGCCTACTTGCCTATCATGTCAGATGAATCGCTTATTGTTGACAAAACAGGTACCATATTTTTAGCCGGCTCTTATCTTGTAAAAGCTGCCATTGGAGAAAATATCGATAACGAAACATTGGGTGGAGCCACCACTCAAACAGAAATTTCTGGCGTTTGCGATTACAAAGTTTCAAATGATCAAGAATGCCTCGAAAAAATTCGTGATTTAATGTCCCGAATTGGACAACAAGATAAGATAGGATTTGACCGCTCTACACCTTTGGAGCCAGCCTTACCTTTAGAAATGGCCTACGGACTTATTCCTGCTGACCGAAACAAACCATATGACACCAAGGAATTGCTTCAGACAATTATAGATGACGGATCGATGAATGAATACAAATCTGAATTTGGTAAAACGCTCATCACCACATATGCTAGAATTAAAGGATGGAGTGTTGGGATAATTGCCAATAACCGAACCGTAGTCAAAAATGCAAAAGGAGAAATGCAATTTGGCGGAGTAATCTACTCAGATAGCGCTGACAAAGCCGCCAGATTTATTATGTTATGTAATCAGAAAAAAATTCCTCTTGTCTTTTTACATGATGTTACTGGATTTATGGTAGGGTCAAAAAGTGAACACGGGGGTATAATTAAAGATGGAGCAAAAATGGTTAATGCCATGGCAAATAGCGTTGTACCCAAATTTTCTATTGTTATTGGCAACTCCTACGGAGCAGGTAATTATGCAATGTGTGGAAAAGCTTACGACCCCAGACTTATCGTTGCATGGCCAACAGCAGAAATAGCAGTAATGTCAGGTGCTGCAGCAGCGAAAACCTTATTACAAATAGAAGTTGCCAAGCTCAAAGCCAAAGGTGAGATCATAGATCCTGTAAAAGAAAAAGAACTTCTAGATAAAATTAAATCGCGCTACGACGCACAGATTTCACCTTACTATGCGGCTAGCCGTCTCTGGATCGATGCTATTATTGATCCAAAAGAGACTAGAAAGGTAATTGCCATGGGTATTGAAATGGCTACACACCAAGGATCGCTTCCTGAGTATAAAATAGGAGTAATTCAAACTTAATCTTCTAAGGTTGTACTTTTTTTACCATTAAAATAATAGGTATAACCAAAGCCAACACTCAAAAAACCTGAATTAACTGCAAATTCTGCTGGATTATAACCCATATTTCCTTCTATTCCTATAAGTTCCGGAGAAAAACCATAACCATAAATAGGATAACCAATTGTCAATCGAAAACTTTGATTAACATCAGAGGTTAGTATCAGCGCAATATTCGGTTCCATATAAAATCCTTCACGCACTAAAGGATTTAAATTTAATTCAGAGAGAGCATCTGAAAAAACAAAACTTCTCACCCATCCTAATCTCAAACCAATATCTGTACCAAATCGCTCAGACCAAAATTTTTCATGTCCAGTTTTAAGAAAAGCTGCAGCAGAATGTATACCGCCATAGATTTTAGGTGTGACGCGGAATTCATTGATGGAAAAATAGCTATAATGTGTTCCTAATCCTGCATAAATTCCATTTTTGTATGCGTATTGGTAGTGCATGCTAGCATGAACTAAACCTTGCATTATATTTTGATAAGCTTGATTTTGAAAAGCATTATTA
>JAURNL010000020.1 GCA_030830205.1 Crocinitomicaceae bacterium
CGCAAGCATGCTCCTAATTTAGAAATTTCACATTTTGGACTCACGGAAGCAGACCTCAATGAAGTTTTTCAGGCAGGCGAGCAAATAGGTATTGGTGCTGCAAAACTTTCAGACATTATCGCTCACTTAGAGCTCACCTACTGCCAGTCTATTGGTATTGAATACATGTACATGCGCGACCCAGAACGCATTGATTGGTTCCGCCATAAAATAGAACTAAATAACCGACCCGTATTTGACCCACGACGCAAAAAGAAAATCTATGAAAAACTCAACCAGGCAACTGGATTTGAGGCTTTTTTGGGTAAAAAGTTTGTGGGGCAAAAACGTTTTTCTATTGAAGGCGGCGAAGGCCTGATCCCTGCTCTCGATACCTTAGTTCACAAAGGAGCTGCATTAGGTGTCGAATATTTTGTGATGGGCATGGCACACCGAGGACGCCTCAATACACTTGCCAACATTTTTGAAAAACGCCCTCGTGATATCTTTCGAGAATTTGAAGGTAAAGAATTTGACTACGAAACAACCTTTGATGGCGATGTGAAGTATCACCAAGGTTTTACCTCTCATATTGAGTTAGAAAGTGGTCAGCAAATTGGCCTCACCCTAGCCCCTAACCCTTCTCACTTAGAAGCTGTCAATACAGTTGTAGAAGGAATCGCACGAGCTAAAATCGATCACGTTTACAAAACAGAAGATAAAGTTTGCCCCGTTCTGATCCATGGTGATGCTGCTGTTGCCGGACAAGGTATCGTCTATGAAACCATTCAGATGGCAGGTTTAGATGGCTACCGAACAGGTGGCACCATTCATATTGTTGTCAATAATCAAGTTGGCTTTACGACTAATTACTTAGACGGACGCACCTCTACCTACTGTACAGACGTTGCAAAAACAACACTTTGCCCTGTTTTCCACGTAAACGGCGATGACATTGAGGCGATTGTAACAACCATTGAAATTGCCATGGAATATCGTCAGGCTTTCCATCGCGACATCTTCATCGATTTATTGTGCTACCGCAAATACGGACACAATGAAGGAGACGAACCAAAATTTACGCAACCAAAGCTTTATAACATTATTGCCAAGCACCCTAATCCGAGAGAAATTTACTTGGAGCAACTCAAGCGCGAGGCACTCATTAGTTTGGAAGAAGCCAAAGAAATAGAACAAGCTTATCAGCAGTTTTTAGAGGCTGAATACGAGGCATCAAGAAGCCGCGATAAAGCATTGGTTTATGACTTCTTAAGCCTCACTTGGAAAGACTATCGTCACGGTAATGCACAAGATTTTGAGAAATCACCTGCTACCGGAATTTCCAAAAAAGAGCTCCTTGCGCTAGGTCGTAAATTGGCCACCTTGCCAGAGGGTAAAAAATACTTCCGAAAAATTGCAAAAATTTTTGAAGACCGACTCTCCGCCATTGAGAATGATAAATTAGACTGGGGATCAGCAGAGATGCTAGCCTATGCTACCTTATTGGCCGAAGGACATGCTGTGCGCATTTCAGGTCAGGATGTAGAACGCGGAACCTTCTCGCATCGGCATGCGGTTGTCAAAACCGAAGATACCGAAGAAGAAGTGCTCACATTGAATAACCTAAAGGAAGGCCAAGCGCCCTTTACCATTTACAATTCATTGTTATCTGAATATGGCGTACTTGGTTTTGAATACGGTTATTCTTTAGCCAATCCGTCAGGACTCACTATTTGGGAAGCGCAATTCGGAGACTTCTTTAATGGTGCCCAAATTATGGTTGACCAATTTATTTCCGCAGGAGAGGACAAATGGGCAACCCAAAGTGGCTTGGTTATGTTGTTGCCACATGGCTATGAAGGCCAAGGTGCAGAACATTCAAGCGGACGAATGGAGCGCTTTTTACAACAATGTGCCGACCTTAATATGCAGGTAGTCAATACCTCTACACCAGCCAACCACTTCCATTTATTGCGCCGTCAATTAAAGCGTGACTTCCGTAAGCCCTTGGTTGTTTTTTCACCTAAAATGTTGTTGCGCTACCCAGATGCAACTTCAAGTTTAGATGAAATGGCCAAAAACGGCTTCCAAGAAGTGATCGACGATCCAACGGCAAATGCTCAAAAAGTAGACACCGTGGTTCTTTGTAGCGGGAAGTTTTATTACGAAATGAAGGTCAAAGCAGCCGAACTTGGCACAACAAACATGGCCTTTGTACGCGTAGAGCAACTCTACCCTCTCCCTACTGCTCAAATAGATGCCATATTAGCTAAATACAAAGCAAAAAATATCATCTGGGCACAAGAAGAACCTGCCAACATGGGTGCCTGGACACACATGGCAATGAATTTACGCCATATACCGCTTATTGGTATTTGCCGACCGGCAAGTGCAGCTAGTGCCGAAGGTTCCAAAAAATTACACGAAATTCGTCTCAAACAATTGTTCAACGACCTCTTTGCATACGCAAAGAAAGCCTAAAATAGAAACGTATGTCACTATTAGAAATGAAAGTCCCGAGTCCGGGAGAATCGATATCAGAAGTAGAAATTGCCACTTGGCTTGTTGCCGATGGCGATTACGTAGAAAAAGACCAAGCTATTGCCGAGGTAGATTCGGACAAAGCTACCCTTGAGTTACCTGCCGAAGAAAGCGGTATCATCACGCTCAAAGCAGCAGAAGGCGATGTAGTTAAAGTTGGGCAGGTTGTATGCCTTATCGACACCAGCGCGGCACGTCCTGAAGGAGCCCCAGCAGCTGCAGCTGCTGCAAGCCCCGCTCCTCAAGCAGCAGCGCCAGCGGCTCCAGCAACCACACCTGCACCTGCGGCTCCAAACCCAGATCCGGTCAAGCCAGCGAGCTACGCTAGTGGTGCTGCTTCACCTGCAGCGGCAAAAATGATCAAAGAAAACAACATCAATACTGCTACAATTCAAGCCAGTGGCAAAGATGGTCGCATCACAAAACAAGATGTCATTGCAGCGATGTCTGCAGGATTCTCTACCGAAGCCGCACAAGGTTGGGGAGGAACTCGCGAACAAAGCCGCGAGAAAATGTCTATGCTGCGCCGTAAAATTGCCGAGCGATTGGTTGCTGTTAAGAATGAAACAGCCATGCTTACCACATTTAATGAGGTAGACATGAAACCCATCATGGATATCCGTGCCAAATACAAAGAAGCTTTTGCAAAACACCACGAAGTGAATCTTGGTTTCATGTCCTTCTTTACCAAAGCAGTAACCGAAGCTTTAAAACTGTATCCTGCAGTCAATGCGCAAATTGATGGCAATGAAATGATCTTTCACGATTACGCCGACATTGGCATTGCAGTTTCTTCTCCAAAGGGCTTAATGGTACCTGTTGTGCGAAATGCCGAGCAAATGGGCCTCGCTGACATCGAAAGAGAAATTAAACGCTTAGCCATCAAAGCACGTGATGGCAAAATCACACCAGAAGATATGAGTGGTGGCACCTTTACCATTACCAATGGTGGTGTTTTTGGATCTATGCTCTCCACCCCTATCATCAATCCGCCTCAATCCGCTATTTTAGGCATGCACAACGTTGTAGAACGACCTGTTGCCATTAATGGTAAAGTCGAAATTAGACCCATTATGTATGTCGCCCTGTCTTATGACCACCGCATTATCGATGGCAAAGAATCTGTTGGTTTCTTAGTTAAGGTGAAAGAAATGCTCGAAAATCCAGAGCGCATTCTCTTTGGCGCAAAAGATCCGTTACAGATCTTACTTGGCCTTTAAAACATTGTAGTTTTCAAATCTAAAAAGCGTTCCTCGGGACGCTTTTTTTGCATCTGAGCTTTAGATTGCTTTTCGTATATTTGCTGTTCTAAAAAAACAGAAGCAATCATGTCAAAAATCAGGAAGCAAGACGCCCTAGATTACCATGCCTCAGGCCGACCGGGTAAAATTGAAGTCATCCCAACAAAGCCATATGCCTCACAACGAGATCTCTCATTAGCTTATTCGCCAGGTGTAGCAGAACCGTGTTTACGCATTGCCGAAAACAAAGCTGATGTTTATAAATACACTGCAAAACGCAACCTCGTAGCCGTTATTTCCAACGGTACTGCGGTTCTTGGCTTAGGTGATATTGGCCCTGAAGCATCCAAGCCCGTTATGGAAGGAAAGGGCTTATTGTTCAAAATTTTTGCCGACATCGATGTATTCGACATTGAAGTCGATGCCAAAGACCCTGAGCTTTTCATTCAAACAGTCAAGGCCATTGCCCCAACTTTTGGAGGAATCAATTTAGAAGATATCAAGGCCCCGGAAGCTTTTGAAATTGAGCGCCGGCTCAAAGAAGAACTCGATATTCCGATCATGCACGACGATCAACACGGCACTGCAATCATTAGTGCCGCGGCGCTTTTAAATGCCCTCGAACTATCGAATAAAAAAATTGAAAAGATCAAAATTGTAGTTTCTGGCGCTGGTGCAGCGGCAGTATCTTGCATCAAACTTTATCACCGTCTTGGAGTCAAACCCGAAAATGTCTACATGTACGACTCCAAAGGCCTTATACATGCGGGGCGTACTGACCTCGATGACATGAAAAGATCTTTTGCTACACATTCCAAAGACCTCGATTTTGAAAAATCATTCAAAGGAGCAGACGTCTTTTTAGGTCTCTCTAAAGCTGGTTTGGTAAGTAAAGAAATGATCGCGTCCATGAGTAAGAACCCCATTGTTTTTGCGCTGGCTAATCCAGAACCCGAAATCTCGTACAAAGAAGCAACTGCCGTACGTGAGGATATCATCATGGCAACTGGGCGTTCCGATCATCCTAACCAAGTCAATAATGTACTTGGCTTTCCTTACATTTTTAGAGGAGCACTTGA
Organism: Crocinitomicaceae bacterium; assembly: GCA_030830205.1. Lineage (GTDB taxonomy): Bacteria > Bacteroidota > Bacteroidia > Flavobacteriales_D > Crocinitomicaceae > UBA952. Next base: position 4,841 of record JAURNL010000020.1, read on the forward strand.
TGTACGTGCAACCACGATCAATGAAGAAATGAAATTAGCGGCAGTAAAAGCCATTGCCTCCCTTGCCAAAGAAACGATTCCTGAAGAAGTAATTGAGGCCTATGGTGGTAAAAACATTTCTTTTGGTCGCGAACAAATTATTCCGAAGCCTCTCGATCCAAGGTTGATCTATTACGTGGCTCCGGCCGTTGCGCGTGCAGCCATGGAATCTGGCGTAGCTCAAGAACCTATAGAGGACTGGGAAGAATACGAAATCCAACTGAAAAACCGACTAGGTCTCGACAACAAACTTCACCGCAACATCACCACTAAAGCACAAGGAAACCCTAAAACCGTAGTTTTCCCTGAAGGTGACAACATCAAAATATTAAAAGCAGCTCAGCAAGCCTATGAGGAAGGAGTAGCCTTCCCAATTTTACTCGGTAAAAAGCAACGTATTCTAGACCTCATGGAAGAATACAGCATTGAAATTCCAGATGTCCAGATCATCGATTGCAAATCTGATGAAGAAGAAGCGAGACGTATTCAATACGGCACCGAATTTTTCGAAAAACGCAAGCGCAAAGGCATTACTGAGTATGAAGCAATTTCTCTCATGCGCGAGCGCAATTATTTTGGGGCCATGATGCTCAATTTAGGTGAA
>JAURNL010000021.1 GCA_030830205.1 Crocinitomicaceae bacterium
AAAAAAGTGATCTATGATGATACAGAAATGGCCATCCATATAAAGATTGTTTCTAATAGTGTCACAAGAGAACGCTTTATCGAGTCTGTTAATGAAGGATTTGCTATTTCTAAACACGGCGCTGCAAGTAAGGAAGAAATTAAAAAGTTTGTAGGTTTTTTCAATGAGCCTATCAAAGCTGGTGATAAAATATATCTTGATTATGTACCGGGTAAAGGAGTCCGCGTAACGAAGAATGGCGATGTTAAAGGAACTATAACTGGATTAGACTTTAAAAAAGCGCTCTTCGGAATTTGGTTTGGCACACCTCCAGTTCAGGAGAATCTCAAAAAAGAAATGCTAGGAAAAAGCTAAGCGTAAAATCCTTTATTTCAAAAGCCGCAGAAGCGGCTTTTTTTATGTAACGATAGTTACACAGAAATCCATTGAAGATATGCACCTTTGTGCAAACAAAATTAAATAGGATGATCAAAATATTTCCAATTTTAGCCCTCTTTACCTTGACCCTTTGGTCTTGTGCTTCCACCGCTCAATCGGGTTATAAAAATGTTCCGGTTGCTGAATTGTCCAAAGTGAAGCAGACGCAAAAAGCAATCGTTATTGATGTGCGTACTCCTTCAGAATGGCAACAAGGAGTTATTGATGGTGCCGATCTTTTTATAGATTACAATAATCCAACCTTTAAACAACAAATAGGAAAGCTTGATAAATCAAAAACCTACATTGTATATTGCCGTAGTGGTGGTCGCAGTGCTGGTGCAAGTCAGGTTATGATAGATAATGGATTCAAGCATGTCATTAATATGCAAGGCGGAATCAGTGCATGGAATGGAAAGCTAGTGGCAAAACCATAATTCCCTCTCCAAAAATCTGATGCAAACTAAATTACCTGGAATACTGCTGGCTGTAGGTCTTGGACTTACAGCCATTTTTTTAGCCGCTTACACGCCTTCTTTTTTAAATTCTTATTTGCTAGCGCTTTTGCTTGGTATGCTCATTGCCCCTCAAGTGACACGCTACAAGCAACTCGACGCTGGAGTTGGACTAAGTTCATCAAAATTACTGGAATGGTCTGTGGTATTATTGGCCTTTAGTATGGATTATACTGCAATTGGCGCCATTGGCGCTAAAGATTTTGTGGTTATTTTATCCGTGGTTTTTGTGGTCTTAACTGCTACATATTATTTGTCTAAAGTTCTAAATTGTCCAGGTAAAACAGGATGGTTGGTGGGTATTGGAACTGCGATTTGCGGTTCGTCTGCAGTGGCTGCTTTGGCTCCAAAAATTAAAGCAGACAAAGAGGATGTTGCTATTTCGCTTGCAGCAATTAACTTGTTAGGTTCTTTGGGTATGCTTTTATTGCCTTTACTTTTTCAGTTTTATCCACTTCTGGAAAAGCAGATGGCATATATCATAGGGGCATCACTACATTCAGTTGGAAACGTAGCCGGAGCAGGTTTTTCGGTCTCTGAGGAAGTTGGTCAATTGGCATTGGTATATAAGATGGCGCGCGTGGCCTTGCTATCGCCTGCTCTTTTATTCATGGTATGGCTAGATTCTAAAAATACAAAAGAGCAAGGATTCCGCTTTCAATTACCGTGGTATTTGCTTGTATTTTTGATTGTTTCGGTTTTAGTAAGTATATTTCCTCTGCCTACCGCAATGCTCAAAGGCAGTGAAACGCTGGGTAAAATAATTCTAACCGTAGCGATGGCAGCGATAGGTTTAAAGGTTGATGTATTGCGCTTGGTTAAGGCAGGCCAAAGGGGATTGTTTTTTGCACTAGTCGTGTTTGCTCTTCAAATCAGTTTACTGTGGTTGTTTAATGACTGATGTGCGTCAACTATCTGCCGAGCCTTTAAAACCGAAGCATTAATAGCAGTTCATCTGCACTCTGTAACAAGTGTTACACTAGTTTGAGATTTGAATTGATACATTTGATACTGAGTTATTCGAAAACCAAATTAAATAACATACATAATTCCATAAAAATGAAAATAGAACAAATTTACACAGGATGTTTGGCACAAGGTGCCTATTACGTGATCAGCGGAAACGAAGCGTTTATTATCGATCCACTACGTGAAATCCAACCGTACTTGGATAGAATTTCGGCTGACGGTGTCAAGCTCAAATATATATTTGAAACACACTTTCATGCAGATTTCGTATCAGGACACTTAGACCTGAGTAAGCATACTGGTGCCCCAATTGTCTACGGACCAACTGCAAAAACTGAGTTCGATGCTATCATTGCTGAAGACAGTCAGCTATTTGAAATAGGAGATGTAAAAATTAAAGTGTTGCATACACCTGGGCACACCATGGAGAGCACCACTTATTTGCTCATTAATGAAGAGGGTAAAGAGGAGGCAATTTTCTCTGGAGATACACTTTTCCTTGGGGACGTAGGTAGACCTGACCTTGCTCAGAAAGCAGCAGATATGACTCAGGAACAGCTTGCTGGAATGCTTTATGAGTCCCTTATGAATAAAATTATGCCCTTAGCAGATGATATTACTGTCTATCCAGCACATGGTGCCGGTTCTGCATGTGGTAAAAATATGATGAAAGAAACGGTTGACACCCTGGGTAATCAAAAGAAAATGAATTATGCCCTGAATCAACCTAATAAAGAAGCATTTATTGCTGCTGTTACCGATGGTTTATTGCCTCCTCCAGCTTATTTTGGACACAACGTTGCAATGAACAAAAAGGGATATGATAGTTTTGAGCAAGTGAAGGCTCAAGCCCTCACACCACTATCTGCGGCCGCTCTTGAGACACTTGTGGAGTCGACAGGAGCACTCATTCTCGATACAAGACCTGCAGCAGAATTTTACAGAGGATTTATTCCGCAAGCTGTCAATATCGGTATTCGTGGAGATTTTGCTCCGTGGGTTGGTGCATTAATCGGAGACGTTAAACAAGAAATCGTACTTATTACCGAGCCAGGAATGGAAGAAGAAGTAATTACGCGTTTGAGTCGTGTTGGCTTTGATAAAGTCTTGGGTTACCTAGAAGGTGGCTTCGCTACTTGGGAAGCTGCAGGCAAAGAGATAGATCGAATTAACCGCATCAGTGCTGAAGAATTTGAAGCACAATTTGAGGCGGGCAAATCAATGGTGGTTGATGTTCGCAAAGAAAGCGAATACGAAGCTGAGCATGTTGAAGATGCATACAGCCGACCATTGGCCTACATCAATGATTGGACGAAGGATATTCAGCCAGATCAACATTTTTTCATGCATTGCGCTGGAGGATACCGCAGTATGATTGCAGCATCTATTTTACAAGCACGAGGCTATCGCAATTTCACAGAAGTAGATGGCGGATTTGGAGCTATTGCTAAAACAACTGTACCAAAAACAGATT
>JAURNL010000022.1 GCA_030830205.1 Crocinitomicaceae bacterium
CACCCCCACCAGGAACATATTGTGGTGCACCAGCAGACATAAGATAAAGAGTTTTACAAAGACCCATAAATGTATGAAATTTTCCAGCAACAACACCACAATTGTAAATGGTAAAGGAACAAAAGAAGATATCCAAGCAAGAGTGGGTCAAATTCGCGCTCAAATTGAGCAAACAACTTCGGATTACGACCGCGAAAAACTTCAAGAACGTTTAGCAAAACTTGCTGGTGGAGTTGCTGTACTTTATGTAGGTGCCCCAACTGAGGTTGAAATGAAAGAAAAGAAGGATCGTGTTGATGATGCCCTTGCAGCAACCCGAGCCGCAGTTGAAGAAGGTATAGTTCCAGGTGGGGGTGTTGCGCTCATCCGTGCTATCGAAACCTTAGATAACCTTAAAGGTGTAAACGAGGACGAAATGACCGGTATTCAAATCGTTAAGCGTGCAGCAGAAGAGCCTTTACGTCAAATTATAGCAAATGCTGGTGGCGAAGGCGCAATAGTTGTCCAACGAGTACGCGAAGGAAAGGCAGACTTCGGATACAACGCACGTACAGAAAAATTTGAAGAATTGTACAAAGCCGGAGTAATTGACCCTACCAAAGTAACGCGCATTGCCGTTGAAAACGCATCTTCAATTGCGGCCATGCTACTTACTACTGAGTGCGTTATTGCCGACGAACCAGAAGAAGCAAATCCAGCAGCTGCCATGGGCGGCATGGGCGGTGGAATGCCTGGCATGATGTAGTATACAAGAGCCCTCGGGCTCTTTTTCATTTCTTTCTTCCCGTTTTTACGGATAGCGAGAAATGTCTATATAGAGCCACCTTCGGGTGGCTTTCTTTTTTTATATTTGGTTTATGTGTTATAGTAATTCATCGACTTCTTCAACCCAACAACTCGCAGAGCGTTATCATAAATTAGTCCCGGCTAAACCTGTAGAATGGCGTTATTTTTTTGCTTCCGGTTTTCAGTTTCCAATTTGGAATATTATAACAAATGATACGGTAATCAAAGAGATGCGGTGGGGTTTACTACCGCATTGGTATGGAGGAGGAGATTGGTATAATTTTGCCTCAAAAACTTTAAATGCAAGGATAGAAACTTGCTTTGAAAAAGCATCATTCAAACACTTGGTGCAATCTAATCGATGCTTAGTTCCCTCTACAGGATTTTTCGAATGGCAAACTAGGGAGAAAATAAAAATTCCATATTTTGTAAATCTCAGAGATCAGCCAATATTCTCCATAGCCGGACTTTATGACCAATGGCTGAATCCATCCACTGGTGAAAGGTCTACCTCATTTACTATCCTTACAACCAAAGCCAATGCGCTTATGGAGGAAATTCATAATATCAAGCACCGAATGCCTCTTATTCTTCAAGCACATGAAGAAAAAGATTGGCTTTATGGTACTCCTAATTGGTCTGAGTTATCAGACCGCTCGGATTTGCAATTAGAAGCCTGGCCCGTTAGTAAAAAAATCATCTCTGGTCCAAATGCAAACTCACCGTCGGTTATTCTTAAGCATGAATATAATTTTGGGGAACAAAAAGGCTTATTTGACTAACTTTGGCATCACTATTGTACAGTTTCTCCATATGAAGTACCTCTACATGATATTATTGTTTGGCATTGTTTCAGCTTGCATTGAGATTTCTGACGACATCACTCTAAACAATAATGGCTCAGGTTCACTGCGTTATAAAATCAACTTGAGCTCCAGTAAGGTAAAGATAAATTCTATTCTTGCATTGGACAGCCTAGACGGAAAACCAGTGCCATCCAAAGAGCAAATTAGCTCAAAAATAAATGAGTTTGTCCGGATTTTAGATGCACAAGAAGGGATTTCTAATGTATTGGTTGAGGAGAATTATACAGATTTTATTTTCAAGTTTTCATGTGACTTTACCAGCATCAATAACTTGCAAGATGCAATTGCACTTAGTATTGCTCAAATTTCAAAAGATAAAATAAGTTCCCCATCCGATCAATATTGGTTGAGTTGGGATGGTAACAGACTCGTGCGTAGTATCCCATCTTACATCACCGAACAGATTAAAAATTACAAAGTACAAGATGCTGAATTGCTCAAAGATGGAGTGTATACATCCATAGCCCGTTTTGAAAGACCTGTGGTTTCATTTGAGAACAAATTAAGTACGCTAAGTAAAAATCAAATGGCGGTTATGGTTCGTACCAATACGCTAGACCTCAAGGAAAATCAACATTTACTGGATAACACAATTGTGCTTTCTCCAAGATAATAATCGAGGATTATGCGTAACTTCGTTGTATAATTTCAATCGCGTGAGTATACAATTTAAGATCGTACTGAGTTTGGTTACATCCATTCTCTTTGGTAATACTGCTTTAGCACAACAACAGCAAATTCAGTCTGAGCAGCTTCTGCCCAAAGATGCCGTAACTGTATTCAGTATTAATAATATCAGTTTACTTCAAAAAATATCCATGGATGAACTCGTTAGATACGAGTTTATGTCGGAGGTACATCAGGAGCTTTTTGATGGGTCAACATCCGGTAAAACACTTAAAGATGCAGGCTTGGATTTTGATCAGCGTTTGAATTTATTTTACGGTAAAACCAGTACACATGAGTTGACAGGCTTTACTTTTGGAATTGCTGATAAAAAAGCACTTTTTGAGGTCTTTGACGATTTCCAAGTAGTAAATAGTCCTTTAAACGGCCTTGAAATATACGGTACCTTTTTCAATCAACTGCTGATCAAAGACAACCGTGCGATCCTCATTCGTATCGAGCCTACCATGGAACGAATTGATGAGGTTACAGATTCTATTTGGTACGCAAGAGGCAATGAAATTCCATTTGACTTTTTTGATGAGCCTGCTGAAGATGAACAGATATTAGACGAACAAACCTTTGAAGATAACCCAAATACACCCATTTTCCCGGAAGCTTCTGATAATCCAGCGGTAAAGAATTACTACGAACTTCGCGATAGTGTCCAGGTCATTTTGCAACAAGCAGAACTTTCACGAGTAATCAATGAAATTTTTGTGAAAGGTGAGAATCTGTATAATCATGACGCTCGTTTTGCTGCCCAATTGACCCACAATGCAGAAGGAGCGTTTTACCTGGATAATGCGCGAAATCTAGATAAATCTCAAGGTTTATGGTATTTCCAAACGGTTTTACCAACCTTGTACAAAGACATTCAAGAATTATATGCGGGTAATGTGATTCTAGGCGACCTGTTCCTGAGAGATAATAAAATTGATTTCGAAGTAGAGGCTCAATATGGTCCGGCTCTTGGAAGCATCTACGCCCAAATGAATGATGCCAAGTTTGATCAAAATGTCCTTGCCTATATTTCATCAGAAAGCCCGGCTTATTTTACCTATAACGTTAATCTTCAAAAAGCATACGAACAAGCCTACAAGGTGCTATTGCCAATGTTAAGCGATGAAAAAAATGCACAAATTGCCATGAACGTGCTCACTTTGGAACTTCTTAATGAATTTATTAATAAGGATGCCCTCTTTGACACCTACAAAGGAAGTATGTTTGGAACCTTTAGTGGTATCAAAAAGGTCATGATTAAAAAAATTGAATTTAGCTACGACGAAGAAACCTTCGCTTATCAAGAAATTGAAACGGAGACGCAAGCAGACATGCCAATTTTTACCCTAGGGTTCTCAACAACTCGGGCTGATATTCCAGAACTTGTACTTAAACACATGGCCCGTCTAAGTTCCCGAGTTCAACGTTTTGAGCATTATTGGAGGATAGACAACGCTATACTTGATGCCGCGCCGCTGTATATCTTAAATACTGGAAAACTTCTTATCATGACTAACGACGAAGACCTTGCTCGTTTGCATCCAAATGGTTACGGTAAGGCTGCTCTTGGTAAAAAAGAACGTAGCGCTGCCAAACATAGCGGTTTTATGTATGGTTCTGCAGATATCCCCCAAACGCTTGATGGCTTCCCACTCGATGTCCTCACACCTCGCAATGCAGAAATTGTTTCCTCATTAAAAGGTAAGTCAGGTCATATCACACTTTCATCCTCAGAAACAAATACCTCACATACCGCATTTAAACTGAGCTATAGCTACTTGGGTGAGGAGTCTACTGGTAAACATTTACTCGATCTTGTAAATTCGCTTTACCTTATTTACACGTTGAATCCTTAAGTCATGTACCGAAAGTTTTTGACTCTTGTTCTGATCGCAGGTTCGCTTGGATTGGTATTGTTTGTCAAGTCATTCTTATTTGAGCAGCCGAAAACTCCTAGCTTACTAGATCGCCTTCCTAGTGCTGATTTCTTAGCTAAAGCTAATATTTTAGAACTGGCTAAAGAGACCAATTCCATGCTTCAGTACAATAAGTTATCCATGCGTGATTTTACCACCTACGAATTCTTATTAGGTCAAGGCAAACAATACGGTATTGATTTAGAGTCAAATTTATATCTTTTTGCCAATGAAAATGGAAATTGGGGAGCTCTCATACGCCTCACAGATTCATCTAAAATTCATGTTGGTTTAGAACGTCTTGCCAAATTTGCCGTTATCCAAGATTCTACCGTTGGGGGCAATACCTTTTATTTTATTAGAAAGGAGCAGTCTTTTATTCACTATGGTAAAGATTACGCTTTCATCTATCAAGGAAATGATTTTATTCGAATGCTCAATCATGTAGTTTCTGCCCATTATGGCTCGCAGCAAAGGATTTGGAAGCAATTTCTTAAACAAAAGCAATTCAAGGATGAGCATCTTGTCATTTTTACAAATTGGCGTAAACTCAAACAATATGATATCCAGACAGCTATGTTTGCACATGACAGCGATTCATTGGGCTTCCGCCTGAAAAGTTATATCAAGAAACGCACGCCACTTTATTTTTCGCTTAAGTCTACTGGTTTGGGTTACCGCAGTGATTTTCAAACAGAACGACTCATTGATGTTCATCTAGACATCAAAGAATTTAAAAAACATAAACAGGACTCTGTGTATGTGCAATTAGAGAAATTGAGTCGTAAAATTGGATTTCCATTTGAACGCTTTGTCACGGCTTGGAACGGAGATTTAGTTTATAAGGAAGGTGGAAAACAAGTACAAGAAGTCCGATACATAGAAACAATTCTAGACGAAGATTTCAATGAGACTGAAATTGAACGTTCACGTTATGATACTATCCCTGGATTTTCGGTTTTAGCTTCTTTAAATCGATCTGCACCTCAACTGATTTCAAGATTGATTCACAAAGGACTACTTCGAGAAGATGCTGGTGGGTATCGCTTCTTATTTTCTCCTTTATTGCATTTCCAAAAAGTGGGATCGTATTATCAGTATTTTTCGACTCCCCGTTCACCCAAAATGGTCCGCAGAAAAAAAAGTCAAGTCATTTGGAAGTATAATGGAACAAAATATCACTTTAGTATCGACAAATTGACTCGATATGAAATATACGGTAGTCTACAAATTCCGGTGCGTTCTATTCTGAAACGCAATAAGCTTATCTAATTTTAAGCCCAAGCAAATTCTTCTTGATGGGTTTCAATGTAATTGAGTATTGATAAGATTTCATCTAGCTCGGGAGTTGTTACTAGTCGGGTACGATATTCTTTGAAATGAGCTATTCCTTTGAAATAGTTTGTGTAATGGCGTTTCATTTCAGCAATCCCAAGTTTGGGTCCTTTCCATTTAATGCTCATAAGAAGGTGTTCTCGGCAAGCTAAAACGCGTTCGGCTATTGTGGGACCTTCCATTCTACTTCCGGTAGCAACAAAATGCTTGATTTCTCTAAAAATCCAAGGGTAACCAATAGAAGCACGCCCGATCATTACTCCGTCTACACCATAGCGATTTTTATATTCAAGTGCTTTCTCGGGACTATCAATATCACCATTTCCAAATACAGGAATATGCATACGTGGATTATTTTTAACCTCCGCAATAAGCGTCCAATCAGCTTCACCCTTGTACATTTGCTTACGCGTACGGCCATGAATAGAGATAGCTTCAATTCCTATATCTTGAAGACGCTCTGCTGCGTCCACTACATTTTTAGTATCGTCATCCCAACCAAGTCTGGTTTTAACGGTAACCGGCAAATTGGTTGCTTTGACAATTTCTTGCGTGAGTCTTACCATTTTGGGGATATCCTGAAGAAGGCCGGCACCCGCACCCTTACAGGTTACTTTTTTGACAGGGCAACCATAATTGATATCAATGAGGTCGGGATTAACTGCTTCAATAATCTGTGCAGACTGCACCATACTGTCGGTTTCCGATCCGAATATTTGGATGCCAATGGGTCTTTCGTATTCAAAAATATCCAGCTTTTGACGACTTTTAGCTGCATCACGGATAAGTCCTTCGGAAGAAATGAATTCGGTATACATGAGATCTGCACCATATTGTTTGCAGAGCGCACGAAACGGAGGATCACTCACATCTTCCATTGGTGCTAACAGCAGTGGAAAATCTCCAAGTTCAATATTGCGAATCTTAACCATTTTTGCGAATTATAGCCCCATTGTTTTGAGGTATTCTTTAAGCTTCTGTTCGTTGCTTAGTTTGAGTACCATAAGTTTGTCTGCGGTGTCAACTACAATATAATCCTCTAGCCCGTCGAGTAGCACTGTTTTTTCTTGGGGCACGTTGACCAGGCAATTCGTTGAGTCAAAAGCAAAAACATTTTTCCCAATAATTGCGTTTTGCGCTTGATCTTTTGAAAGGTGAGTAGTTAAGCTACCCCAAGTTCCTAAATCACTCCAGTCAAAGTCTGCAAGAATCATGCTTACATTTTGAGCTTTTTCCATTACTGCAAAATCAATCGAGATATCTGGACATGCAGCAAAAGCTTCTTTTAAAAAATCACTTTCCTTTGAACTTCCGTAAACATCCGGCTGATGATTGAAAATGTCGAATATATCGTTTTGATATGTTGCAAGCGCATCAAGGATGACCGAACCTTTCCAAACAAAAATACCAGCATTCCAATAAAAATTACCAGCACTGAGAAATGCTTCAGCGGTTGCTAAGTCTGGTTTTTCTCTAAATTGTAAAACAGGGCATGCACTGCCTTTCTGGGTATGTTCGGTTTTTTCAAATTCAATATAACCGTATCCGGTATCGGGACGACTTGGTTCGATGCCTAGAGTAACTAGTTGATTATCTTGTGCGGTATGCCAAGCAGTACGAATGATTTCTTCAAAACGCGCTTCGTTAATGATGAGATGATCTGCAGGAGAGATAAGAAGGGTTGCATTGGGGTCGAGTGCATTGATTTTTGCTGCTGCGTATGCAATACAAGGTGCGGTATTTTTTCGCTCTGGCTCGCATAATATTTGTTGACTCGTGAGCTCGGGGAGTTGTTCGAGAACTAAAGATTCGTATGCAGTGTTGGTCAGTATGTAGATATGTTCTGCAGGGATAAACTTTTGCAAGCGTTCAAAGGTGAGTCTGAGAAGAGACTTTCCTATCCCAAGTACATCTAGAAATTGTTTGGGCTTTTCAGCGGTAGAAAGTGGCCAGAATCGGCTGCCGACGCCACCAGCCATAATAAGACCATAGGTATGTTTGCTATTCATTGAAGAGAGGTGTTATGGCAGCAAGCGCATGTATAAGAAAAATGCGTTTAGTGTCAATTTCGGTACAAAGATAACGAGTTCTGCGCAGTTCACCTTTAATGAATTGTTTGTTATTGAGTAGAAAGTGAGCGTTTTTTGGTAGGGATTCTAGCGTTATGATAGTATCCTGATCAAAAGTCTGTAGGATGCGACTCAACTGAACGTCCGTACTGCTAGATGCTTTCAATCTAAAGTAACTTTTTTCCAAAACTTGATGTAGTTCCTGAGGTAAGTCATTGCTGTCAAGTAGGGGCAATAAGCGTTGTCTAAATGCTGTTTTCCATTCCAAACCATGGGCTGGTACGTTCCAACCATATTTTCGAAAGGTGTCAAGGTGGGCCAACTCATGAAGAGAGGTGATTAAAAATCTATAGGGATTGAGGTCACCATTGACCGTGATGATTGGTTTTTTTTGAAGCGGATTTGTACGGAAATCACCCAGTTTAGTTTTGCGTCCAGGAACAATTTTAAATTGCACGCCAGCAGACAAAATACAGTCTGTGAGATAGGGCACAAACGCCGGTGGCGCAAATTTTTTTAGCGTGTCCATAAATTGATCTCGTTTAGACTCCATAGGTGCAAAGATAAAAAGTGAAGCTTGACCTTGGCCTCCTGCAGCAAAATAATGATTAATTTAGCATGGTGAAGTCTCTCAAACAATTTGGTCAATATATCCTCATGCTTAGGGTCGTATTTTCGCGACCTGATCGTTGGCGCTTTTATTGGAAACAAACCATATTAGAAATAGAACAAATTGGCATCAACTCGTTGCCAATAGTGGCACTCATGTCTGCTTTCATGGGGGCAGTAATCGCCTTACAAACTGCCTCGAGTATGGAGAGTCCGCTGTTACCAGATTATACCGTAGGGTTTATTACACAGTCGAGTACAATTTTAGAATTTTCTCCGACCATTATTTCACTCATATTAGCTGGTAAAGTAGGTTCTAATGTGGCTTCCGAGATAGGAACTATGCGCGTTACAGAACAAATCGATGCATACGAAATCATGGGCGTAAACTCATTGAATTTTTTAGTCTTACCAAAAATTTCTGCTGCGCTCGTCTTCTTCCCCGTATTAGTGATATTCTCCATGGCGCTATCTATGTTTGGCGGTTGGCTTGCTCTGCTCCTATCCGACCTTACAACTACTGAAATTTATATTTTAGGGGTTCGTTCCTTTTTTAACCCTTTTCATATTACCTACGCCTTAACCAAAACCCTCGTTTTCGGTTTCTTGATAGTGAGCATCGCTTCCTTCTACGGATATTATGTAAAAGGTGGTTCTTTGGATGTTGGTCGCGCCTCTACCCAGGCCGTTGTCAGTAGCAGTATTGCTATACTCATTGCAAACTTTATTCTTACCCAACTCATGCTTCTCTCATGATAACAGTGAATAATTTATCAAAAAGTTTCAATGGTCAAAAGGTACTTTTTGGCATTGATCATGTGTTTGAAGAGGGTAAAGTAAATCTCATCATTGGTCAATCTGGCCAAGGTAAGTCAGTTTTGGCTAAATGTATGGTAGGATTGTACGAGCCTGAAGAAGGCGAAGTGCAGTTCGATCAGCGTAATTTCACGAAAATGGATAGGTTTGAGCGCAGTAACATCCGACAAGAGATTGGTATGCTTTTTCAAGGCTCTGCACTTTTTGATTCCATGACCATTGAGCAGAATGTGATGTTTCCGCTGCAAATGTTTACCAACTTGACTAAAGCTGAAATTCAGCAAAGAACCGATTTCTGTCTAGATCGTGTAAACCTAGCTGGCCGCAATAAACTGATGCCATCTGAGTGTAGTGGAGGTATGCAAAAAAGAGTTGGTATTGCAAGAGCAATAGCCATGAACCCCCGATATTTATTTTGTGATGAGCCCAACTCCGGACTCGATCCAAAAACTTCAATTGTTATTGACAACCTTATTCGCGACCTCACACAAGAATACAATATAACAACCGTTGTGATTACCCATGATATGAACAGTGTGATGGAAATCGGGGACCACATTCTTTTCATTCATCAAGGTAAAAAATGGTGGCAAGGAGACCGTCATTCAATCATCCATGCAAATAATCCAGAAATAGAGAGTTTCGTTTATGCATCAGCTTTTATGAAGGATATCCGAGCTCAACTTCAAAAAAAAGCATGATTAACGCCTTATTTTTTCTTAACCATTATTTTTTTTATTGAATTCTTTCTTATCTTTGCAGCCCTAACAAGGTCTTATACAAACGGTATAAGGAATACATAAAATTGCGGATGTGGTGAAATTGGTAGACACGCCAGACTTAGGATCTGGTGCCGAGAGGTGTGCGGGTTCGAGTCCCTCCATCCGCACTAAGGTCTCGTTGGCTCAACGAGGCCTTTTTTTTTTAAATATTAGGCTTA
>JAURNL010000023.1 GCA_030830205.1 Crocinitomicaceae bacterium
AAAATCCAAACAGGAATTTATGGAACAATTCACAAATGAACCTAAGGATAAGACAAAATCACTAACCGAATATTTAGAAAAGGTAGAAGAGGCCAAACGTCGCGATCACCGCAAGCTGGGTAAGGAGCTTGAGCTTTTTACTTTTAGTCAAAAAGTTGGTCAAGGTTTGCCACTGTGGTTGCCAAAAGGAGCGGCTTTGCGTGAGCGCCTAGAGAATTTCCTCAAAAAGGCACAACGAAAAGCAGGTTATCAGCAGGTGATTACACCTCATATTGGCAACAAGGAGTTGTATGTTACTTCAGGACATTACGAAAAGTACGGTGCCGATTCATTTCAGCCGATACGCACCCCAGATCCAAACGAGGAATTTTACTTAAAACCAATGAATTGCCCGCATCATTGTGAAATTTTTAAGAGTAAGCCCCGTTCCTATAAAGATCTGCCAGCTCGTTTTGCAGAATTCGGTACAGTTTATCGCTATGAACAATCAGGTGAGCTTCACGGTCTAACTCGAGTTCGTGGGTTTACTCAAGATGATGCGCACATTTTTTGTACACAAGAACAGGTCAAGGAAGAATTTAAGAATGTAATTGATATCGTTCTATATGTACTCAAAACCTTAAAATTTGAGAATTTTAAGGCCCAAATATCGCTAAGAGATAAAGAGAATCGCTCTAAATATATCGGGTCAGAAGAGAACTGGCAGCGTGCAGAGCAAGCCATTATTGAAGCAGCAGCTGAAAAAGATTTACCTACTGTTGTCGCATACGGAGAGGCTGCGTTTTATGGTCCAAAACTCGACTTCATGGTACAAGATGCTTTGGGTCGCGAATGGCAATTAGGTACTATTCAAGTCGATTATAATTTACCTGAACGCTTTGAGCTTGAGTACATTGGTGCCGATAATCAAAAACATCGTCCGGTGATGATTCACCGTGCACCTTTTGGTTCTATGGAGCGTTTTGTTGCCGTCCTGCTCGAACACTGTGCTGGTGACTTCCCACTTTGGCTCTCTACGGAGCAATTTATTGTATTGCCAATCTCTGATAAATACAACGACTACGCAGAAAAAGTTTCAGAATTCCTAAATAATTCCGATATTCGCGGACTTATTGACGATCGCAACGAGAAAATTGGAAAGAAAATTCGCGATGCAGAACTCAAAAAAGTACCTTTCATGCTTATCGTAGGGGAGAAAGAAGCAGAGTCTAACAGCGTTGCTGTCAGACAACGCGGAGTTGGAGACCACGGTAGCATGGACCTGAACAAATTTGCGGACTTGATTCAGGAAGTAATATCCGCAGAACTGGCTTAAGTTGAACTAACCACTGAATGAGAAGAAATTCAAAACAATTTGTAAAAAGAGAAGAGGCTGCTCAGCACCGAATCAATGAAAAGATTTATGCGTCTGAAATTCGTCTCGTTATCGAAGGAGAAGAACCACAAGTGATGAGCGTTGCCAAGGGCATTGCACTCGCTGAAGAACAAGACATGGATCTTGTGGAAATCTCTCCTAATGCTACGCCTCCGGTATGTAAAATCATGGACTACAAAAAGTTCATTTACAACCAAAAGCGCAAGCAAAAAGAACTAAAAGCCAAACAGAGTAAAGTCATTTTGAAAGAAATTCGCTTTGGTCCAAATACCGACGACCACGATTTCGCTTTTAAATTGGCACATGCTAAAAAGTTCCTTGAAGAAGGTAGTAAGGTTAAAGCTTACGTTTTCTTTAAGGGAAGAACCATCGTTTTCAAGGACAGAGGAGAAATATTATTGCTCAAATTTGCCCAAGAACTCGCTGACCTTGGTGCTGTTGAACAGCTACCTAAGTTAGAAGGTAAAAAAATGATCTTAATGATCAACCCCAAAAAGAAATAAGAAGCTGATATAGAAGTTTAACTCAAAAAAAAGCAAGCAAATGCCTAAAATGAAAACAAAATCCAGTGCAAAGAAGCGATTCACCATCACTGGAAGTGGCAAAATCAAGCGCAAGCATGCATTTAAGAGTCACATCCTTACCAAAAAGGCCACTAAACGTAAGCGCAATCTTACGCACGCCGGTTTGGTTCACGATGCTGACCTCTCCAATGTGAAATTGCAATTGTGCATGAAATAGTCCCTTAAACGGTTAATAAATTGTAGAACCCGGTACCGAGTCCCTTAAGCCTTCAAATGAAGCACTCCTTACCAAAAAATTTAAAAAAATATGCCAAGATCAGTAAATCACGTCGCATCAAGAGCTCGTAGAAAGAACTTGATGAAATTGGCCAAAGGATACTTTGGTCGTCGTAAAAATGTTTGGACTGTAGCAAAAAACGCCATTGAAAAAGGGCTTGTCTATGCTTACTCTGGACGTAAACAAAAGAAAAGAAACTACCGTTCACTTTGGATCACGCGTATCAACGCGGGTGCTCGCCAACATGGCATGAGCTATTCTCAGTTTATGGGTGCCGTACACAAAAGTGGTATTGAACTGAATCGCAAGGTACTTGCTGATTTAGCCATGAACCACCCTGAAGCTTTCAAAGCAGTTGTAGATACGGTAAAGAAATAAGTTTGAATACTATATCAGCTTGAAGCCATTAGTCTGTTGATTAATGGCTTTTTTTTTAAGTGGAGATGATACGTATTGGAATAGTTGGATTTGGTTATCTTGGGCGTGTCCATTATGGATTGCTAAAGGACTTTTGTACCCATTTTGAAGTAGTGGGTATCCACGACCATAGTTTGATGGCAAAGGACCTTTCCTCAGCTGAAGATTTTCGCAATCTATCCATTTTTCACTCCTATCAAGAGCTTTTGGATGCAGTGGAGGCAGTAGCCATTATTGCCAGTACGCCTTCGCATTATCAACTAGCTGAAAAAGCGCTGCTTTTAGGCAAGGCTGTATTCGTAGAAAAGCCGATGTGTGCAAGGCTCGATGAAGCAATCCAATTAAGAACATTGGTAGGAGAAAAAAAAGCTTTTTTACAGGTGGGACACGTAGAACGTTTCAATCCGGCGTTTAGGGCTGCGGCATCTTATATAGGTGAAGGCAAGATGCTTTATTTTGAATCCAAGCGCAGTGCTCCATTTCAGCAAAGAGGTGCTGATATTTCCGTTGTGTTAGACCTCATGATTCACGACATCGATTTACTACTTTCCATTTCTCATAGCCGGGTCCGATCGGTAGAAGTCAAAGCTATCCGAATGCATAGTCAGTATGCAGACAAGGTTAGGGCGGAGCTCTTATTTGAAGATGGTTTGCATGCAATTCTATTCGCCTCGCGTCTTTCAGCGCATAAAGAAAGAGCTATACATCTGGAGTCTACAACACAACTTGTTAAGTTAGATTTACTCCAAAAAACAGCATTAGTAGAGGCGCTACATGAGAAGGATGAAAAAGTCCTTGAGGTTTTGCCCACTAATGCACTACTTGAGCAATGGCAAAATTTCGCAGATGCACTACTCGCAAAGCGTCCACCACTTGTAGGAGTAGAAGCAGGGTATGCTGCTTTAGACTTAGCATATCAAATTGATGAGCTTGCAACCGCGATGATTTCACAAAATAGTGGGCAATAAATACAATAATGATGTTTCATTTACGTTCCGTTAACATGGTTTACCGTTACCTTTTATTTTTGGTATTGTTGTTGAGTGCTTGTGTGAAAAACAATCCAGATCCATCTTGGCTTGAAGTCAATGAATGGACTCTACAAGCCAATCCAACCTTAAATGGTGAAGATGGCGAGCTAACACATAGCCTTACTGATGCTTGGGTCTATATTGATGATCAACTCATTGGTGTCTTTGAAGTACCGTTTAAAATACCAGTTTTAAAAGAGGGGACAGTTAATGTTCGGATTTATCCAACAATTCGAGTCAACGGAATCTCAGCTACTAAGATGCGTAATGAACATATGGTTCCTTTCGAAATAACAGGGGAACTTGTTAAAAATCAAACGTGGAGTATTGCTCCTGTGACTCATTACAAGGACAATGTCAATTTCTGGACCGAAGACTTTGAAGACATCAATATCAAACTCACTGACGATCCTAACACATCTTCAGCACATCTCACTTTAGCCAATGACTCACTACAATGGTTCAATGGCAACTACTATGGAAAAGTATTGCTCTCTGCTACAGATTCTATTTGGGTAGCCTATTCTAATCAAGATCAACAACTCAGTATTCCAAAAAACAAACAGGCAATGCTTGAAATTGATTACTGTAATTCTGTTCCATTTACCAATTACTTACTTTTTGTGAATTCCAGCGGAACAAATGAAAACCCAATGGTCACTATGAACAAAAGTCCTTTGAACGCTTTACGTTGGAAAAAAATCTACATTTTACTTAGTGAAGTAATTACAGCTGGTCCAAATAATACCAATTACGTTCAAGCATTTAGGGCTTTTTACGATAGTTCAATTGAGACCAATCTACTATTAATTGATAACATCAAAGTGGTATATTTCTGATGAAAGATCGGTTTTGGATAGCATTTTTGATGGGACTAGACCTACTAACAGCAGGTAGTTCTTGGGGTTTATTCTTTTATGTTCGACAGGTACAAATAGAGGGTAAGCCATTTCATGCCGACGAAAATTTTTGGTTAGGAATTCTCTTTCTACCACTTTTTTGGGTCTTATTTTATACTATCCAAGGTACTTATCACGACATCCGTCGTTTATTTCGATTGAAAGTTTTGAACTTGAGTTTCGCCGCTTCCTTCTTTGGGACACTTGTCCTGTTTTTTACGCTATTATTAGATGACCAAGTTCGTAGTTACCAAAACTATTACCAGTTAACTATATGGCTTTTCATCATTCATTTGAGCTTCACTTCATTTGGTAGGATTGTTTTTACTACCATCCTTATTAAGTATATAAAGGCAGCGGGCCATGGTTTCAAAACCCTCATTATTGGAGGCAATGAACGTGCCGTTGAGATCTATCAGGAATTACTTGCTGCACCCAATATGATCAATCATTTTGTTGGTTTTATTCAAGTGAATGGACGCGATAACTTGCTCGTTCCTCAACTTCCTCACCTTGGCAAGCTTAGTGATTTGCAACCAGTATTAGCGCAACACCAAGTTGAGGAGGTTATCATTGCAATTGAAAGTTCAGACCACGACCGCTTGCAATCTATTATTGCGCGCATCGACAATGGTAAAATTCGCATTCGAATTTTACCAGATATGTATAGCATTTTAGCTGGATCGGTGGATATGACCAATATTTATGGCGCTTTACTTATAGAAATTAATCCGGATGTAATGCCATATTGGCAAAGAGCCGTAAAGCGGTTAATGGATATTCTTGTAGCTAGTGTAGCCCTCGTTTGTTTAATTCCGTTCTTTATTTTTTCAGCAATAGCAGTCAAATGGTCTTCACCCGGACCCATATTTTTCTTGCAAGATAGGGTAGGTCGAGATGGAAAGTGCTTTAAGATCATTAAGTTTCGAACCATGTATACGGATGCTGAAAAAGCGGGGCCCCAACTCTCTAAAGAAGGAGATCCACGAATTACACCCATTGGTCTATTTATGCGTAAAACACGTCTAGATGAATTCCCGCAATTTTTTAACGTTCTTCTAGGTCAGATGTCTTTGGTTGGTCCGAGGCCAGAGCGACAGTTTTACATTGATCAAATAGTAGCTGTTGAGCCTCAATACATGCACCTCACTCGTGTGAGGCCTGGAATTACTTCCTGGGGGCAAGTTAAGTATGGCTATGCAGAAAATGTAGATCAAATGCTACAACGCATGAAATTCGATCTCATTTATATGAAAAATCGCAGCTTGGCACTTGATCTCAAAATCATGTTTTATACGGTTATTATTGTATTTAAGGCACAAGGCAAATAAGTTTTGTTGCATATTAATAAAATAACTATCTTTGCACCCTTAATTCACTTATTTATCAACCTGGGTTTCGTACCCAAAACTGTAAAGAACAATGGCAACACGCATTCGTCTTCAAAGACACGGTAAAAAAGGCAAACCATTTTTTCATTTGGTAGCTGCAGATAGCCGTGCAAAACGCGATGGTAAATTCATCGAAAAACTCGGAACTTATAATCCAACTGCTAATCCTGCTGTGATTAACATCAATTTTGATGCTACTCTTGCATGGGTGCAAACTGGAGCAGAAATGTCCGAAACTGCCCGTGCTATTCTATCTTACAAAGGAGTATTGTACAAAAATCACTTGCTTAACGGCGTGAAAAAAGGTGCACTTACTGCAGAGCAAGTAGAAGAGCGTTTTAACAAGTGGTTGGCAGACAAAGAAGCTAAAATTGAAGGTAAAATTACCGGCTTAGCTAAAAATGCAGAGAAGGAGAAAGCTGATCGCATGGCAGCTGAAGCCGCTGCTAACGCAGCAAAAGCTGCTGCTGTAGAAGCAAAAAACACACCAGAAGTAGAAGAGGTAGCTGAAGAAGCTCCTGCAACTGAAGAAGTAGTTGCTGAAGAGGCTCCTGCAACTGAAGAAGTAGTTGCTGAAGAAGCTCCTGCTACTGAAGAAGTAGTT
>JAURNL010000024.1 GCA_030830205.1 Crocinitomicaceae bacterium
AATAAGTAATTCGTCGCCAATCGCAATGACTTCTACTTTCATGCTTTTTTAAATTTGGCAATAGCTTCTATATGACCCGTATGTGGAAATTGATCTACCAGGGCATACTTTTCAAGTACATAACCTGCATCGGCAAGTGTTGAAGCATCCCTTGCTTGTGTCGATGGATTACAACTGATGTAAACGATGCTTTCTGCACCGAGTGTGATTACTTTTTGAAGTGTTTTTGGGGCGATGCCAGCTCTAGGTGGATCAAGCATTATCCGTTTGATTTTACCTTGAAAATCTGGGTAGTCTCTTAGGAACTTCCCTACATCGGCAGCATAAAATTCTACACTTTGAATGCCATTCTTTGCTGCATTTTCTTTTGCATCTTCAATTGCTTTTTCAACAATATCTACACCTATAATGCGCACATTTGGGTTTCTACTTGCCATTAATTGACCGATTGTACCGGTTCCACAGAATAGGTCCATAGCGATATCCCCAGGTTCGAAAGGATCTTCAAAAAGGTAGTCTAGCGCTTTGTCATAGAGCAGTTCTGCACAGGCTGGATTTGTTTGGAAGAAACTTTCCATGCTGATCTGAAAGCGCAACCCAGCAAGCTTTTCTTCGATTACAGACTGCCCAAATATCAGTTGTGAATGACCATTTTCAATTTTTGCACGGTCAGCGACATTGTCATTAACGGTATGCCAAAGTCCAGCAATTCGTCCAGGATGCAAATCCTGAAGAAATTTTCCGAAAGCGGCTATGTCAAATTGATCAAGACCTTCGTTTGAGGTTACTAAATTAATGAGGAGTTGATTATTGAGAAATGATTTTCGGACTACAATGTGACGAAAGAAGCCTTTCTTTTGTGGCGGATGCCAAGCAGGAAGTTCAGTTTCTTTTAGAAATAAGCGCATCTCTTTCAACTTATTCTCCCATTCTTCGTCAAAAAGACCGCTTGCTTTGTTTAGGCTTTCAACTTTCCACCAAGTTCCACGTCTTTTAAAGCCAAGGGCGAATGCGTTGTCAAGCTCTTGATTGGTTTCAAGATCATGTTCAATACAGGAGAAACTATACTCCATTTTGTTGCGGTAGTGGTAATGCTGAGGTGAAGAAATGAAAGTATCGAACTTGGAATGTATATCGTTAATACCACTAAGCTTGGAAAAGGTGGTAAGTGTACTTTCTTGTTTGAATTTTTCTTGGATCTCAACTGGTACATGTATATAAGGTCCACCTGATATCTCTTGAAAAGTTGAGATGGTTTCGCTATCAGCGCGTTTCAGTACTTCAAGCAATTTGGCTTCGGCGAAGGTTTTACGCTTTGTTTCAATTTTTGCTCTAACTAGTTGTCCTGGAAAAGCGTTATCTACAAAAATGACAAAAGGACCTTTCTCTGTTTCAATTCTTGCGATACCTCTTCCTCCAAATGCATAGTCAGATATAAGAAGTTCGACTTCTTGAGCGCGTTGTAAGATCATATCATGCCGCGTATTACGCCGTTTTCTGCTTTTTTAATAAACCCAAGGATTTCTTCTCTTAATGGGCTTTGAGGAATAGTTTCTTCTACAATGCGCATACCTTTAGATACATTGCTATTTTGAACATATAAAATGCGGTATAAATCTTCAATTTCACGGACTTGGTCTTCGGTAAATCCGCGTCTTCTGAGGCCAACCGAATTAACTCCAGCAAAGGAGAGTGGTTCTCTTGCAGCTTTGACATAGGGTGGAACGTCCTTTCGGATAAGTGAGGCTCCTCCAATAAAAGCGTGCTTGCCAATATGCGTAAATTGTTGTGCGGCAGCTTTACCTTCTAGTATGGCCCAGTCATCGATTGTTACATGACCAGAAAGGCCTGTATAACTTGCTAAAATCACATTGTTTCCAATTTGGCAATCGTGGGCAATATGGACGTAAGTCATCAGCAAGCAGTTGTCACCGATGGTCGTTTTGAGTTTGTCGTTGGTTCCGCGGTGAATGGTTACGCATTCGCGGATTTTTGTATGGTTTCCAATTTCAACTGTCGTGTATTCGTTGCCAAATTTAAGATCTTGAGGAATCACACCAACACTTGCTCCTGGAAAGACATCACAATCTTCTCCAAGGCGAGTTCCAGGGTATAGCACTGCATTGGAGTGAATGTGGCAACCATTGCCAATAATTACGTCAGGATGAATAACTGCAAATGGGTCAATGCGCACATTTTGACCTATCTGAGCATCGAGGGAGACAGAGGCAAGATTTGAAATCATTCGCTTTTATCTTTAATGATTTGAGCAAGCATGCTTGCTTCTGAGACAACTTTACCGTTCACATAGGCCGTACCGCTCATTTCGACGAGTCCTCGGCGAATAGGTGAGGTGAGTACGAGTTCAAAAACAACGGTATCACCTGGAACTACTTTCTGCTTGAATCGAACGTTATCTATTTTCATAAAATAGGTCGAATATAGATGCGGATCTTCTACCTGAGAGAGTGCGTATATTCCACCTACTTGCGCCATGGCCTCAATTTGCAAGACTCCGGGAAAAACGGGGTTGCCTGGAAAGTGACCTGTGAATATAGGTTCATTCATGGTGATATTTTTAACACCAATTATGGAGGTAGGGTGTATCTCCATAATTTTATCTACCATTAGGAAAGGGTAGCGGTGTGGGAGCATACGTTCTATATCTTGGGTTGTGTAAAGCGGTTCTTTCTCAAGATCAAAATTTCGTCCGGCTTGTTGTTGTTTTTTAATTTGTTCTTTGAGCACTTTTGCAAAGCGTACATTGCCAGAATGACCAGGTCTTGCAGCGAGGATATGCGCCTTGATGGGCTTGCCAATGAGAGCAAGGTCTCCGACAATATCTAGGAGTTTATGGCGTGCAGGTTCATTTTCGCATTGCAATTTGATTGAGTTGAGCACTCCAATCCCATCTAAACTTACTTGGAGTTTTTCTTTGCCTAAAAGATCGGCAAGTGTGTCGAGCTCTTGTTGACTGACATCAGCTCGATCGACAAGTACAATAGCGTTATCAAGGTCCCCGCCTTTAATCAGGTTATTTTTGGCTAAGAATTCTAGTTCGCGAAGAAAAACAAAAGTGCGGCAATGTGCAATTTCTTTATTGAATTCACTGATTTGATACATGCTGGCATGCTGAGTTCCAAGTATAGGTGATTTGTAGTCAACCATTACTGTAAGTCGATAATTCACATCTGGAATAGCAAGAAATTCTATGCCTTTATCAAGGTCTTCCCAAGGAATGTTTTCGGTCAGTTCGAAGTATTCGCGAGCTGCATCTTGGTCTTGGTAACCAATGGCTTCAATTGCTTTGACAAATGGCAAAGCGCTACCATCCATGATAGGGATCTCTGGCCCATCGATTTTGATGAGTGCGTTATCTACTTGACAACCATAGAGTGCAGCAAGTACATGTTCAGTAGTGTAGACCCGAGCGCCATTTTGTTCGAGAGTGGTACCACGATCTGTTGCGATGACGTAATCGACATCCGCTTTTATAATTGGTTGTGTGTCGAGGTCAGTTCGCTGAAATTTATAGCCGTGATTTGCGGGTGCAGGGCAAATTTCTAAGCGTACTTTTTCTCCGGTATGTAAACCGACGCCTTCAAAAATGATGGCTTCTTTAATGGTGCGTTGTTGTTCTGTCATGCTTCTTTATTTTTGAGCAGCTCTTTGATTTCAGTTTCTAATTCTTGAACTTTTTTAATAAGCCCTGGTAGTTTTCTAAAGCCTATATGGGCGCGTTTGAAGTCGTTAATTGGAATTGCAGGTGTGCCCATTAGTGTTTCTGCTTTCTTAACGGTTGAAGGAATACCCGACTGAGCTACAATTTTGGTGTAGGCTGCCACGTTTAGGTGTCCAGCTATCCCGGTTTGACCACCAATCATGACATGTTTACCAATTTTGGCTGAACCTGCTATTCCGACTTGTGCGGCCATAGCGGTGTGTTCATCGATGTCAACGTTATGGGCAATTTGGCATAGATTGTCGATCTTAACACCTTTACGAATATATGTAGAACCCATTGTTGCTCTGTCGATACTGCAGTTGGAGCCAATCTCTACATCATCTTCGATAATTACATTTCCAATCTGAGGTATCTTGCTGTAAATGCCATGCTCATCAGGGGCAAAGCCAAATCCATCAGAACCAATTACTGTTCCTGCATGGATGATACAGTTCGAACCGACATGGCAATCTTTATAAATACTCACATTAGGATATACGGTACTTGAATCACCAATTTTGACGTTTTCTTGAAGAACAACATGCGGATGAATTTGACAGTTGTCGGCAATTTTGACGTTCGCACCGATGTAGGCGAAAGCTCCGATATATACGTTTGCTCCGATCTGCGCGCTGTCGTGAATAAAGCAAGGTTGTTCAATGACGGCCTCTTTTTTATTCATGCTATCGTAAAGTGCAAGTAACTGAGCAAAACAGGCATATGCATCGGATACTTTGATAAGGGTAAGAGATTGGGGAAGCGCTTGCTGAGCTGAAAATGTTTGATTGACAATACAAATACTTGAACCAGTTGTGTAAATATATGGTTCGTACTTTGAGTTAGAGAGAAAGCTGAGTGCACCTTCATGCCCTTCTTCAATTTTGGCAAGAGCGCTTACCTTAGCGTCGGGATTGCCAATGACTTCTCCGTTTAATATACCAGCAATCTGCGCTGCAGTGAATTCCATAATTCAAAGTTAAAAATTCAGATAAAAGCATATGCGCACATTTATTGAACTTTTAAACAATTTTTTGCCAAAAAATGTGAATTGCACTAAAAAGTGAGGCGTTCTTCGCTGAGGCTGTAAACTTTGATCTTGTCTTTGTACCAAATGCAAGCTGCGGTCACCTGAAGCTTAGGGCGCAGTGTTGGTCGAAAATGAAAGACATGAATTGGTCTGGGCTGCTCATTGAGCCTGGATTTTTGGTAATCAAAGTGACCAGATAAAAGTGCTTTTTGCAGTTGGATGTCGTTAGAAATACCAAGCGCGCGGAGGTGTTCTTTGATTGCTGGATTGTCTTCTGAGTAAACCAAATGCTTTTGGTTAGGTGTATGGATGATACTTGCTCTAAAAGAAGGACTTTTCATTTTTCTGTATTCCTTTATGTTTTTAACGCCAGGAATAAATTCTACGACGAAACTTTCGTCTGTCATGCGCGCAAGGCAATGCGCTTCTTTGTTTTTGCCGTCTGTGAAAGTGAGGTCATAGACTTTATGACGACCACTGCGGATGCTTTTGGTAAAAGAGATATCGGCATTTTGCATAAGGCGGTAAAACTTGGCGTCGTTGAGTTTGTGGTCTTTGTAAAAAGAATTGACCTTTTGCCTGTCGACGATCCAAACGCGCTTGTTCATGGCGTCTTTAACGCGGTTCTCAGGCATCCAGCTGCATCCACGGGTATTGAAAATACCAAAAGTAAGGATGAGGCCAAGTCCAAATCCTAAACCATAATAGCGCAGTCTTCTCCAGAATGATTCCATGACATAAAAAAAGGGAGCGAACTCCCTTTGAAATTGTTACATAAGTGCTTCTAACTTTTCAGCGAGCACTGCCTTTGGCACTGCACCTACTGATTTGTCAACGACTTCTCCGTTTTTAATAAAAAGAATAGTTGGAATAGAACGCACTCCAAATTGAGCAGATACGCCCATATTGTGATCAACATTGACTTTGCCAATGAGTGCTTTTCCTTCGTATTCATTGTGCATTTCTTCGATAACCGGACCAATCATGCGACAAGGGCCACACCATTCTGCCCAAAAATCAATGATGACTGGCTTATCCGATTTCATCACTAATTCATCAAAGTTTTGGTCTGTAATTTCTACTGCCATTTTATATATTTTATGTCGTTACTACTAAAAGGAGCGACAAAATTAATGCTTTTTTAATTCTTGGGCTAAATATTTTGCTGTGTAAGAGACTTTTTGAGCTTTTTTAATCATTTGCTGAGCGGTGCCCTCAAAAAGCAAGGTACCTCCACGTTGCCCACCTTCTGGCCCAATATCTATAATGTAGTCTGCAGTTTTGATCATATCTAGGTTGTGCTCAATAACAAGCACAGTATTTCCCTCGTCAACTAATCTTTGCAATACTTTTAATAGGAGTTGGATGTCTTCAAAATGTAAACCTGTCGATGGCTCATCAAGGATATAGATAGTTTTACCCGTCGCTTTTTTAGCTAGTTCTGCAGCTAACTTTATACGTTGGGCTTCACCACCTGAAAGTGTAGTTGAGGATTGCCCAAGTTGCACATAGCCAAGTCCTACATCAACTAGTGTTTGGAGCATTCGATGAATTTTTGGTTGATTTTCAAAAAAGATGCATCCTTCACTAATTGTCATTTGTAGCACATCGGAAATGGATTTGCCTTTATATCGAACCTCTAGGGTTTCATTATTATATCTTTTACCGTTACATTGTTCACATGAGACATACACATCGGGTAAGAAATTCATTTCAATGAGACGCATACCGCCACCATTGCAAGTTTCACATTTACCACCTGCCACATTAAAAGAGAAACGCCCAGCTTTATAACCCCGAATGAGCGCCTCAGGCATACTGGCAAAAAGGCTACGAATTTCATCGAAAACTTTCGTGTAGGTAACTGGGTTGGAACGCGGCGTGCGCCCAATTGGACTTTGATCAATTTCTATGACTTTATCTAGGAACTCTAGGCCGGTAATATGTTTGTATGGTAAGGGAGTTCGGATTGGGTCATAATAATGGTTCATTAAAAGCGGAAATAACGTTTGATTAATCAAAGATGATTTTCCGCTTCCACTTACTCCTGTGACGTAGGTTAGGGTTCCTAGTGGTATTTGGATATCTACATTTTTCAAGTTGTTACCAGTAGCTCCTTTCAAGCATAAGAAGTTTCCATTCCCTTTTCGGGGTTTTGTAGGAATTTCAATTTGGCGAGTGCCATTCAGATAAGCAGCAGTAACCGTATTGGATTTAAGCATGGTAGTGTAAGTCCCAGCATATACTATTTCACCTCCATGTCGGCCTGCACCTGGTCCAATGTCAACTATGAAATCAGCTGCTTCCATCATTTCTTTGTCATGCTCCACTACCAAAACTGTATTTCCGAGGTCTCTTAATTTGGTTAAGGAACGAATAAGTTTGGTGTTGTCTCGTTGATGAAGGCCAATAGACGGTTCATCAAGAATGTAGAGTACATTGAGGAGTTCAGTGCCAATTTGAGTAGCTAATCGAATGCGTTGAGCTTCTCCACCAGATAAGGTTTTGGCACTTCGGTTCATGGTGAGGTAATCCAGGCCAACCTCCAAAATAAAACCTAAACGGGCATTGATTTCTTTGATGATTTCTTTGCCGATATATAAGGCTTGTTCATCTAGCATTTCGCTAAGCAATGAACACCAGTCTTGAAGCGCTTGCAGATCCATAAAGGCAAGATCGCCAATGTGCTTTTCACCTATTTTGAAATGTAAAGCTTCTTTTTTAAGTCTATAGCCGTTACAAGTAGGACAAGTTTTTTTATGCATGAAACCTTGAGCCCAGCGCTCAATTGCAGTTGACGAGTCTTCCGCGTGTCTTCCCATGAAGTGAATCAAGCCTTCAAAGCGCTCTTGGGTATCAAGTGGCCCCAATTCCATATCTTCATTTCCATACAGAATCAATTCAATGAGCTCTTCGTCGATTTCGGATATAGGAGTGCTTAAGCTAAAATGTTGTGCTTGAAGTAATTTTTCAATTTTGTCAAATATCCATGACCTTTTGTAAACACCAAGTGGTGCGAGCCCTCCTTTTTTAATAGAAAGTAAAGGGTCTGGAATTATTTTATCTCGGTCCATTTCACTTACCTCCCCAAGGCCTTTGCAATTAGTGCAAGCACCATAGGGAGAGTTGAAAGAAAAGAGATTCGGTTCGGGTTCCGGATATGAAATGCCCGTGGTTGGGCACATTAGTGAACGACTATAATGTCTCAATTCTCCATTTTCTAAATCCATGACAATAAGTGTTCCTTCACCGATTTTCATACAGGTTTCAACGGTCTCTTGACATCTTTTATCATCAACCTGACCTGCAATAAAGCGGTCAACTACTACTTCAATATCATGGGTCTTGTAACGGTCTAGTTTGATGGGTTTGCTCAACTCAAATAATTCTCCGTCTACTCTTACACGCGTGTATCCCAAGCGTTGAATTTGTTCAAATAACTCTCGGTAATGACCTTTGCGTCCCTTCACTTTAGGAGCGAGAAGGGCTACTTTCTTACCTCTAAAATTACTTTGAATGAGTGCTGTAATGTCATGGTCTGCATACTGCACCATTTTTTCACCTGTACGATATGAATATGCCGTTGCAGTTCTCGCAAAAAGCAGTCGAAAAAAGTCATAAAGTTCAGTGATTGTGCCAACTGTTGATCTTGGAGAGCGACCCACCGTTTTTTGTTCGATCGCAATAACCGGACTCAAACCATCAATTTTATCAACATCTGGCCGCTCTAAACCACCTATGAATTGTCGAACATAGGCTGAAAACGTATCTAGATAACGGCGCTGGCCTTCAGCAAAAATAGTATCAAACGCTAATGATGACTTTCCGCTACCACTTAAACCTGTAAATACGACAAGTTTTTGACGGGGAATTTCGAGATGAATGTCTTTGAGGTTGTGTTCTCTGGCTCCCTGAATGCTGATCAGGTCGTTAGTTGGAGTCGCTTTTGCCATTGGCTTTTTCAAAAGGTATTTGATCAGGCTTAATCTAAAAAAAGAGTTGTAAAATTACATTAAATTTGTAGACTATGGCCTTTAAGTTAATATTGATTTTTCTCACTTTTCCGCTATATTTCATTGCTCAGTATCCACTGGAGTCGACAATTTCTCAACTCGTTCATGATGCTCAACTTAAAGGTTCTAAATGGAGTATTTGTGCAGTTGACCTCAATACAGGAGATACTATAGCAGCATATAACCCAGGCCATCAGCTACCCGGTGCATCTATTACCAAGCTCGTTAGTTCGACAGCTGCGCTTCAAATTCTTGGCCCATCTTTTCAGGCTCAAACTCAGCTACTTCTAGATGGTGTTTTTCTTCCAAACGGTGTTTTCGATGGTGATGTTTGGGTAATAGGTGGGGGAGATGTTGCATTGGGATCTAGGTATTTCAATCCAACCGGACAAGAATTTAATTTTCTTTCGAATTGGGTTGGTCTTATTCAGCAGAAAGGGATCAAGTACATTACCGGACAAATCATTACTGATGCAAGCGCCTACGGTTACGACAAATGTCCTCTTGGGTGGGAAGAGGTAGACATGGGAAATTATTATGGCTGTGGATCCTACGGCTTGAATTTTTTTGATAACACGCTTAAATTGACTTTTCAAACAAGTGCGCCCAAATCCCCGCTTGTCTTGAAAAGTTGTTTTCCTTATGACCCGAATTATCGTTTAGAAATAAATGCGAGTGCAGACCTAATCAGCTCAGATGCAACTTTTATTTATGGAGAGCCATACAATTATCAACGCGTCATAAAAGGTAGGTTACCAGCGAATCGAAATGCATTTGAAGTGAAGGGTAGTATGCCTGATCCAGAGCAATTGTTGGCCTTGTTATTTTATCAAGAACTTCAAAAAATGGGCGTGCGGGTAGATGGTGGCAGTGCATCCATCAGATTACAACCCGAACTTTTGAATAGGCGTACTGAAAATATCATCCTACTACATACTGAAGTTGGTCCAAAACTAGAAGAAATTGTATTTTGGACCAATCAGCGCAGTGTAAACTTGTTTGCAGAGGGGTTACTTCAGCAAATAGGAGCCAAGGAATATGGCGTTGGTACAAATGAAAACGGCAAACGTGTATTGGATAGCTTATTTTCCATTTGGCAACTTGGGTCTTGTGGTATAGTCGATGGAAGTGGACTTTCCAAATCGAATCGAATGAGTGCAGCTCAATTTGTTCAATTGCTAGAGCAGCAAACTGCAAAGTCCTACTTTTCTACCTTCTACAAAAGCTTGCCTATTGCAGGGCAAACCGGCACCGTTAAAACCTTGTGCAAAGGGCAGGCGGGTGAAGGAAAAATACATGCCAAAAGCGGAAGCATGAAGGGAATAAAATCTTACGCTGGATATGTCGATGCGTCAAACGGACATCGCATTGCTTTTGCCATTATTGCCAACGATTTCCAGATTTCTGGAGTAGGGGTGTCTAAAAAAATGGAGCCTTTTTTAAATCAATTGGCTACATACCGAGCTCAACCTTAAAAATCGCAGACCAAAAGTCTTGGATGTTGACTTGTGCAACCTCCAACATCTGAGGAACTATACTAGCTGGAGAAAATCCAGGAGTGGTATTTACTTCAATGATGTAAGGCGTCTCATCGACAAGCATAAAGTCAATTCTTGCGATCGCCCTAAGGCCTAATAATTGATAAATACGTTTTGCTTGTGATTGAACTTCCTGTTGATGAGAAAGTTGAATTCGTGCAGGGGTTATTTCCTTTGATTTTCCATCGTATTTGGCTTGGTAGTCAAAGAAATCTGTCTCCGAAACAATTTCCGTTAGCGGTAAAGCGATCATACCTTCTAGACTTCTATAAACACCACAGGTAATTTCAGTCCCGTTTAGGAAAGCTTCAGCTACTACATCCTTTCCTTCTTGAAAGGCCAAGTCAAAAGCAGCATGAACCTCTTCAACGCGCTTTACCTTGGAGATTCCAAAACTCGATCCCGAATCAGAAGGTTTGATAAAAAGAGGAAGTCCAAGTTCTTCAACCAATTGATGTGCATCGATTTCTTCCCCTTGGTGGAAA
This sequence comes from Crocinitomicaceae bacterium, assembly GCA_030830205.1. Lineage (GTDB taxonomy): Bacteria > Bacteroidota > Bacteroidia > Flavobacteriales_D > Crocinitomicaceae > UBA952. The sequence continues at coordinate 10,788 of JAURNL010000024.1, forward strand.
AGCTTTGATTGCGCTACTTTAAAACCAAAACCTTTGAGAAATTGATTACAGAACCATTTGTCAAATGAAAGTGCGCTTGCCAGTGTTCCTGAATTGGCATATGGGATCTGAAGCATGTCGAGGTAGGCCTGAATTTTGCCATTCTCACCGGGATTACCGTGTGTATAGATCAGGGCGGCATCGATTGTTGATGCAGCTTGCTGAAGTTTTTGTTGCCAGTTGTTTTGATCTATTTCAATTAAATGGCATTCAAGATGGGCAGGAAAATACTTTTGAATGGTTTGTGCACTCTTGAGTGAGATATAATATTCAGAGGAAAAACCTCCACATATGAGTCCGATGCGCTTCATGCGTTAATTTTAGAGCGAAATTATCTAAAATTGGTAATTTCGCAGCATGAGGCCCTTGTATTTTATTTTTTGGTTTGGATTAGGCTTTAGCTTTCGGTTATTTTTTAGACGAGTGAAAGAGGTGCGTCCAAGCAAAAGTCGTTTTGGACGAACAATTTTTGTAAGTAACCATCCATCATCGTTTTTAGACCCATTGGTAGTTTCGCGATTGAGAAAGCCAGTTGTCTATTTTATGACGAGATCCGACGTTTTCAATCGTTTCACTCGACCACTATTTTGGTTAGCTCACATGTTGCCTATCTACCGTCAGCAAGATGGAGGTAATTCACAAGAGAAGAATAAAAAAGTTTTTAAAAAGGCTACAGAAACACTTTCACGCAACCGAAATCTACTGATTTTTGGAGAGGGGATTACAGATGATGTTTTTGAGCGCAGGTTAAAACCAATTAAAAAAGGAGCCTTTCGAATAGGTTTTACGGCTCTTGAAGATCTTGATTGGAAAGTAGAAATTCGCGTTCAAGGAATTGGTTTGAATTATTCCAATCCTGGGTTTTTGAGAAGCGATGTATTGCTGGCCGCGGCAGAACCTATTTTGCTCAATGATTACAAAGAGGCTTATCTCGAGAATCCAAGTAAGGTCATTACAGAACTCAATCGAGAGTTAGAGCAACGCATGCAAGATCAAATCACACATGTTCAAACAAATGAGCACGTGGTTTTACACGAACAAATCATGATGCTCAATAGAAAGGGCATGCATGTAGCGTGTTATGATCCAAAACTATCCCTAGAAGAGCGTTGGTTGTATTCCCAAGAATTGGCTGCCTTTCTGAATAGTGCTACTGATACTACTAGTGAACAGCTTAGCTCCATCAAAGCGCAACTCACCAGTTACCTATCTTCGTTAGAGAAAATGGGCTTGAGTGAGGCCGAACTCTATTGGTTTGCGCTTGAAAAAAACTGGAGAATCAACACTTTGATCAAAATGTTCATTCAACTACCGTTGTTTTTGTTAGGTATACTGCACATAGCATTACCTACCGTTTTAGTTAAAAAATTTGTTGAGAAAAAATTCAAACGTCGTGTCTTTTGGTCATCCACTAAAATGGCAATGCTCCTTGTGTTATTGCCCTTATGGAATCTACTTATATTCAATTTCGCATCAGCATATGTCCAGATAGATATTTGGTGTTGGGTATTGCTTTTCGTTTCACTTAACTTCGTTGCTTTAGGATACTATTTGTTCATTAAAAACGCTACACTTTTGAGCAAATCTTTACGTTATAACGCACAAAGTTTGCATTCGGTTGTTGCTCAACGAACTACTATTTTGCAAACGCTAGAAACCTTAGATATATAAATGGAAGAGACTACACGAATTAAAAAGCCAAAATGGTTGCGCGTTAAATTGCCCACCGGAGAAAATTACCGTAAGGTAAGAGGCTTAGTAGATGAGCACAAACTCCACACCATCTGCGAAAGCGGCAGCTGTCCTAACATGGGTGAATGCTGGGGAGAGGGAACAGCTACATTTATGATATTGGGCAACGTTTGTACGCGCTCTTGTGGTTTTTGCGGGGTACAAACGGGTAAGCCAGAGCCTGTCGATTTATTCGAGCCAGGAAGGGTTGCAAATTCTGTTAAAATAATGGGTGTCAAACATGCTGTGATCACTTCTGTTGACCGCGATGACCTCAAAGATGGTGGCTCTGACATCTGGGCACAAACAGTTCGCGCCATTCGCCATCAATCTCCAAACACTACATTAGAAACTCTAATTCCGGATTTTGCAGGTAATTGGGATAATCTTCAAGTCATCATTGATGTAGCTCCAGAGATTGTGTCTCACAATTTAGAAACAGTCCGTAGACTAACAAAACAGGTCCGAATACAAGCAAAATACGATAGAAGTTTAGAGGTTTTGTTTCGTTTGAAAAAAGGCGGTATGCGCACCAAATCTGGAGTAATGCTGGGACTTGGTGAAACCGAACAAGAAGTACTGGAAACTATGCAAGACTTGAGATCCGTACAAGTGGATATTCTTACACTTGGTCAGTATTTGCAGCCCACCCCAAAACACCTACCAGTAGCGGAATTTATTGAGCCTGAACAATTTGCCCTTTATCAAAAGGTGGGTTTAGAAATGGGTTTTAGATTTGTGGAAAGCGGACCCCTTGTTCGATCATCATATCATGCAGAGAAACATTTATTCGATTAATAAATAATTCAAATTGATCTGAAACAAAATTTTATGGCATTTTTATGTAATTGCCTTTCATCAAATCTCATTATTAAGAGAATATTTCTTAATTTGGCACACTAATCATGCACTATTAATAATTTCTATATGAATAAAAAGGTATATGTATTTGGTTCTCTGATAGTTGCAGGCGTTTTTGCAATCGCTTTTGCTGCATACCAACTCTTGCCAGAAACGGGGCTCTATCGTCAGGCTAGTTTATCAGTCCTAAAAGAAGGACAGTCTTCCGACGCCATGGCTTGGCTCAAGGCACGTTATGTTGACGTTAGCACAGGAGAACCTGTTTCTGCCGAAACCTTGGCTCAAATCGAGCAGGAAATTCGCAAGAAAGGTATTTCAAAATCAATCGTTTTTGAATCTTTAGGTCCAGACAATATAGGTGGACGTACCCGTGCAATTTGTATTGATCGTACGAACATTAACCGTGTATGGGCAGGAGGCGTCTCTGGTGGTTTGTTTGTATCCAACAATAAAGGAAATTTCTGGGAACGAGTAGTACCTTATTTCGATGCAGGTGCAAATCCTTTTATTTCCAGTATGACCATGACTCCAGACAACACGCTATACGTTGCTACAGGCTCAAACGATGAAGGCTGGGGCGGAAACGGTGTTTGGTATTCTACTGATTTTGGTGCCACATTCACCAAAATACCAGGTACAACAAATTGTACTGAAGTGGCTAGTTCAGATGTCGATAATTACGTTTGGTTAGCGACTGCCTCAGGTCTGAAGAAATGGCAAGTTGGTGACGCCTCTCTTACAAGCGTTCCCGCCTCATCAGGAGGTTGTTTTGCACTTCAAGTTTCTAAAAACGCACAAGTAATTGTTGCGGCATATGCAGCAAACAAAACATTTGTTTCTACTGACGGTGGTAATTCGTTTACAGACAAATCTGGTACAATTGCAAACAATCTGGTACCAACAGGAGCTGCACGAATTGAATACGCTATCTCTCCAACTCAAAATTCAGCGGGTGCATACTCTTTGTATGCTGCTCGAACTAATTCCAACCTACTATCGATGCATGTTTCTCATGACAATGGTCAAACATGGAATCAATTTGTAGGTCCTTCAGGTCCACCAAATGAATTTGATATTTATAGAAACCAAGGTACATACAACAG
>JAURNL010000002.1 GCA_030830205.1 Crocinitomicaceae bacterium
ACCTTCTTCCAAAGCCTTACGCATTTATGCCGCTTCTGCGGGTAGTGGCAAGACGCATCGTCTTGTTTTAGAGTATCTTAAGATCTTATTAACCGATGTAAATTACCGTCAAAAATTTAGGCATATCGTAGCCATGACCTTCACCAATAAGGCGGCCAACGAAATGAAAGAGCGGATACTTCAAACCCTTAGCGGTTTGGCTTACCCGGCAAGTGCAAATGCCAAAACTTCTGCACTTCAACAAGACTTATTAAATGAAACAGACCTGAGCAAAGAGCAACTACAGCGCAGGGCAGCAGGAGCACTACAAGGAATTTTACACCACTACGAAGATTTCCACATCTCAACGATTGACAAATTTAATTTACGCCTCATTCGGTCTTTCAGCCGCGACCTTGATTTACCATCTGATTTTGAGGTGGTACTCAACGAAAAACTCGTACTTGATGAGGTTCTCGATTTGCTATTTGCACGATTGGGTCAGCCAGATTCTCAAGAACTAACGCGTTGGATGTTATCTTATGCGCGCACCAAAGTTGTCGAGGGCGAGTCTTGGGATTTTAAAAAATCACTCCTGCACTTTTCGGAAGTTTTGAGTAAAGAACGCAACAACAAGGAAGTAGCTCAACTCCTTGCCAACACCTACACTCCTGAAGCCTACATAGATTTCCAAAACAAGGCAAGCCAAGTCAAGTCAGATTTTTTGGCTCAATGTGCTGCTGTCTATGAGTTAGCTGTTCCGTTTAGGGATACACATTTTAAAACCGCCACTGAACAAAAACGCATCGATGCACTCGCAAATGATCCTAATTGGGGGCTGGGCAAAAAGGAGGGGTCTTTTTATGCGCCAAAATTCAAAGAAAAGTTAGAAGTCAACTTTTACGCATTACCATTGTCGGTAAATGACGCACTTTTGTCTTTAGACACTGCATACGAAGAAGCCTTGGGTCAATTTAAACTCCTTGAAACGCAGCGCAAAAATTTTTATGATATGGCTTTGCTTCAATACGTTGCGCAACAAACCAAAGCCCTCATGAGCGCTCAACAACAAATTCGGATCTCTGAATTTAATCAGCTAATTAGCCAGTTGGTTCAAGGTGAACAAGCTCCCTACATTTATGAACGCCTCGGCATACGTTATGAGCATTTTTTACTCGATGAGTTTCAAGATACTTCTAGATTGCAATGGGTCAATATGATTCCATTGGTACTCGAAGCTATTTCATACGAGCGTGCCAATCTCATTGTTGGCGACGCAAAACAAAGTATTTATCGCTTCAATAATGGCCTGGCAGAGCAATTTGTAGCGCTGCCACGGCTTTACAATCCTGAAAATGACCCCCAAATAGCACTCAGTAGTTTGCGCTTTGAAGCGAGCTCAGCACGTCAAAGTCTGCTTGATAACTACCGTTCTGCTCCAGAAATTGTAGAATTTAACAATTTGCTTTTTGAACAAATGGCACTTGCACTGCCACCCCAGCACCGAGACTTTTATGCCTCACTTCAACAGCATCCAAAGTCGGAAAAGGCGGGTTATGTGCAAATTGAAAGTTTAGAAAACGACCTTAACGAGGAGCTTCTGCATGAAAAACTCTGCCATACAATAGCTCAAGTCCTCAAAGATGGTTTTAGACCTTGTGACATTTGCATACTTACGGAAACCAACAAAAAAGGAAATGCAATTGCCTTAGCACTTACAGCAGCTAAGATGCAAGTTGTATCTCAAGATTCATTGTTGATCTACTCAAATCCATTGGTACAGCTTTTTATGCTATACCTCAAAAAGCGTGCTAAGCCTGCTAATTCTACCCTTGGCAAACGCCTAGCTGAAGCCTACCTGCGTGCAAAAGGGAAATTTGATGTAGCTATTTTTATGTCTTACTTCAAGACCTTTGAAAAGGAAGGGCGTACCATACGTTATTTTGATGAAAATGCATTTTACGAAGCTGAATTTGGATCTCAAGATGTCTTATTCATGCCCTATGAGCATTTATTTGACTTGTTACAAAAAGTAGCTAGTTGTTTTCAAATTAATGATGCTAATGAACCATACGTACATCATTTTTTTGATATCGCATTTCAATACCAACTTAACCGCAACGCTGAGCTCATTCCTTTTATTGAATATATTGAACAAAACAAGGATAAACTTGCACTTCAAATGCCAGAATCCAGTGAGGCCATCCGAATTATGACCATTCATAAAGCAAAAGGTCTCGAATTCCCAGTAGTACTCATACCAAGTTTGGATTTCAGTATTAACATTTATGGGCTATCAAAATTTTTGATGCAAGTTGGAGATGGTTTGGCTTATTCCTATCCAAGCGATGGCATTCCTGCCTTTAAAACTTTTAAAGAAAAAGAACTTGCTGCCATCTACCTAGATAAGCTGAATTTGTTATATGTGGCACTTACCCGTCCAGAAAAACGACTTTATGTATGGAATCATCATAAGGCAAATGGTTTTGGCTCAAAAATTCATGCACAATTTGAGCGCCACTCCAAATTAAATACACCCGAAGAGCACCTTTTCGTATCGGGAAATGAACTTCCCGAAGTCCAATCCGATGCACAAAGAGCCAAAATTCTAGCTTCAAGTACCCAATTTTACCATCCTAAGGCACTTCCAGATCAATTGTGGTATCCATCATTAGTCTTTCGCACGCCAGATTTAGATCAAGTTCCAGATCAACTCTTTGGCTTGGCATTTCATCGCTTAATGGCTTTGTGTCCAAATGCTGATCAGTTAAACAATGCCATGCACATAGCCCTTCAAGAGGGGAGTGTAGCGCTAGATCAAGTAGATGAGCTTAGTGCAGCTGCAAACCGATTCTGGGCTCACGTTCAACAGCAACAACTACAAGTTGGAATGCAAGAAGAGTTCAATGAACAGCGTATTATTGCTGCGGTAAATGAAATCAAACAGCCTGATAAAGTATGGCGTAAAGCAAATGAAGTAGTAGTTATTGACTTCAAGACAGGACTTAGAAAAGATCAGCACATGAAACAAATAATTGCCTATGCTGCACTACTAACCGAGATTTTTCATTTACCTGTTCGTCCTTTTCTCTATTATACACAACTAGATTTATTCCTTGAGTTGTAAATCTAGGCCAGCAATTTCAGCTGACATCTTCAGAAAGGTATAAACCAAGGGATGTGGCAGATCTCGTGTGGAAGATATTTGTGGACAGAAGCTCGTAGATATGAAATAAGGATGTGCTTTGAGTGTAATGATTTCTGGATCATCAAACTGATTTACAGCTTCAATATCGATGAATGCACCGACGAGTTGCTCAAGTAATTGTGGGTACATGCTGTAACGTGTTGCACTCAACTCCACAGAACTGCAATTTTCATAGAGGCGCTCCATTACCATTGTTCTTGGTTGAACTTCTATGCGTTCAAAATGATTGCTATTGACTAAGTTTTCCGAAATTAATTTCTCACCATAAGGATTCATGTTGTTAGCGGTGATGAGGTAATCAATGAAAATTTTATAGCATTCACCTGTGGCAAAAACTGGAATTTGTAGCTCCGCTAAATGTTTAAAAACTCCGTTGAGAAAGAAGGGGTTAACGTAGGGGCCTGGTGCTACCCAAATTCCGTCGTATTGCTCAAAGATGTTTTTTTTGAATTGCAGTGCTTCATTGATTTTGATCCAGTAATAATTGATTTCTAATTCAAGAAACTCGGCAGCATGGTCCAAGGAAAGGTTCGTCGCGTGATGCGAATTGTAGGTGAAATTGTAGTCGCCTATTATTGCTATTTTGAGTGCTTCACTCATTCAGGCGTTTTGGTTCGACTTAGGTTAGCGTTTAAACCAACCACGTAATTTTGCGTTGGTTATTTGAATAGATTCTTCCACGCTTGTTTGAGGATCAACGTACCATACTTTACAACTGAATGTTGCTTCGTAAAGAGAGTAGTCTCCGGTTCCGTCCGAGGCTTGTTTCAGGATTGTAAAATTCGCTGTTTGACCTGGATCTGATTCGCGAGAAATCCATGATTTACCTGTATTGTCAGTGTAAACAACCTGAACACCATTCACATTATTGGTAGCTAAGGTAGTCATGTCTTTAAAAGGTACAGGATTACCTGAGTTGGTCATGTGAAAGTCATTGAACATTGGAAGCGTAGGTGTCGCACTTCCGGTTGCATCAAACTCAAGGGATCCAAAGGATAGCGTAATGCTTTGTGCATTTGACATAGAAGACATGCCAGAAACGTAAATAACCTTGGAGAGGATAGGTGCCGTATTCACTATTTGGCTATCTAAGGCAAACCCAAGGTAGTTATTGACATTTTGGGTAAGCTCAACTTGAGTGCCATTGACATATCCAACAAAACTTGAATTAAGATCAACCTTGTTGCTTGGCGGTGGAATTATTTCATGTTCGATACAAGCCGAAGAAATCAATAAAATAAGTGTGGCTAAGAATGCAAAGCGCGTCAGTTTCATGCTGTTGTGTTTAGGTTCAATAACTCAAATTTAGTTCTATAAACGGAATTGTCCAAAAAAAGATGCCTTAGCAACAAAAAAAGAACAGTCAAATTCCATTCAGAAGCTTCATAAAATCCTGAAGTTCATCTTTGTGTAGTGCATGAGCACCCTTACTTAAAAGGGTGTAAACTTCTTGGGCTTTGTGTGGAGAACTTTTTTTTGTTCCCTTCTTGAGTTGCAGTTGGGGCCATGAATTCCACAGAAAGGCAAGCCAGTTGGTCGCATCAATTTCTTTAAAGTCTTGTTTTGATTTCTTTTCAAAATGATAGAGTTGCCAATTTTCATGCTGAAAATCAAAAACGGTGAGGTAATCTTGTCCTATTTGTAGGAGTCCTGCGACCGAGGAGTAAACTTTTTCTAGTACAATATTGGAGAATAAGTCAATGAATTCTTGAGCTTTTTGAGGGTCCTCGCTCGCTAAAACTCGCCATTCGGCATCGTGAAGGTTATTGACAATCAAAAACTGTTTAAATTCAGTTTCTAATTCTTGGAGCTCTGCTGTTGTAAGTGCCCGATATTTCAGCATTATTCGGCGTCACTAAGTTTGACTTCAAGACTGATGTCTAAGACTTCATCAACAACTCTTTCAGTAATGGCTTGTTCAAGTTGAAAGGTGTATTTCCCTTTGAAAGGTACTTTACGTCGTTTAAAGATAAGTTGGTGCTCCACAATTGTTCCAGACTTCTTGCCCAGCCAATTGCCATTTGCATCGGCGGTTTTGATTTCATAGGGTTCGCGTACACTTTTACCAAATGGTGGTGTGGTACTTAAAAACACCCATAAATTATTGTAGGCGTAGTCAGTGGTTGTGCGAAGGGTAAACACAAAGTCGTAGAGCTGATTGGTATCCGAGATATTTACATTAAACTGGGGTTTAACTGATTGTTTCCATTCTTCATTTTGAAAACGGAAAGCTTTGGTGTAAATAGCATCTGTGGAGCAACTAAATAGAAAGGCCCCCAACAATAAAACTAGACTAATTAGCTTTTTCATTCTTAGGCCCTCCAGAATTGGGTTTGCGGGGTTTGCGATTGGGTCTTCTTTTCTTGTTATTGCTGAATGATTTTTCGAAACGAGTAAGGCTATCTTGGCCCACTACATTTTGGTAACCAATTTCTTCTACTTTCTCTTTCACTTGTGCAAATTCGGCAAGGTCTTTTGGTTTGACACCATCCTTATTGAGCTTTTTAATTTCTGCTACTCTTTCTGGACTAAGTGCCACCATGCCAGTTTCACCTTTGTACGCATACCAAATAATGCGTTTGAAAACATCTGTTTTCATGTGTACGGCATCGCCTTTCTCTGTGAGAAGTTTGCCATCAACCTTCGGCATTGATTTAATAGCATCGAGATACATGTCTAGCTCATAGTTCAGACAGCACTTTAATTTGCCACATTGGCCTGCTAATTTTTGAGGATTCAATGACAGTTGCTGGTAACGTGCAGCCGAAGTAGAAACAGATCTGAAATCTGTAAGCCAAGTGCTGCAACAGAGCTCTCTTCCGCATGAGCCAATTCCACCTAGTCGAGAAGCCTCTTGACGCGAACCAATTTGTCGCATTTCAACGCGAACCTTAAATCGCTCGGCCATGTCTTTGATGAGTTGCCTAAAATCGATGCGATTATCAGCGGTATAGTAAAAGGTAGCCTTACTGAGATCTGCTTGGTATTCGACATCTGAAATTTTCATGTCGAGTTTAAGGTTTTGAGCTAAAGTTCTCGATTGGGTAAGTAAGTCTCTTTCGAGTGAGCGACCTTTAATCCATTTATCTATTTCTTCTTGATTGGATATATGCAATATTTTTTTGCACTCCATTATTTTGAGATTTGGAGCTTTTTTCTGCACTTGAATACGGGCGAGTTCACCTAGTGCTGAAACTACTCCGATATCCCAACCTGGACTGGTGTCAACGGTAACAACATCTCCAGTTTGTAATGCAATTTGATCCGCATTTCTGTAAAATGCTTTTCGGGCATTTTTAAAACGCACCTCAACGAGTTCATAGGTACTCTGACCTTCTGGAAGACTGATATTAGCTAACCAATCAAAAACTTCTAGTTTGTTGCATCCGCCGCTGCTGCATGTTCCGTTGTTTTTACAACCTTTTGGTGTTCCTCCACCGCTACTACATGACGCACAACCCATTTGATATTTTTTTAGGTAAAGTTAATAAATAAACTTGTTTTGAACTAGGCCTGATGGATGTAGCGCATCGTTTGAAAGCAAAGTTGGGTAAATAAAATTCGAGCATTTGCATTACGGTCGATTTCATAGTAGGCCGAATCTAGGGTGCTTATGAATTCACGGATATTATTTCCTGAAATAAAGGGCGCGAATTTTTCAAGAAACGCGGCCTCTTCTGCAGATACTTTCGTGAGTACAGAACCCATATAATTGGTGAGGATACTTTGCCTTAACATGTGTAGGGCATATTGAAGAAAAAGTTTTTGTCGTTCCTTGCCAATTGCAGCAAGGTCATCTGCCCAATTCATCATGGCTAAAACTTCTTTTTTGTAACAGACTCGCATCAGTTGTATAAACTGACTACGTTGTTGATCTTGATCTTCTGAGGTTTCTAGATAGGACAATGCAGCAATCAATGAACCATCAGCAAATGCGGCGATGGCATCGGCGTTAGTTCTAGATTGATTTTTAGTTTTCTGTAGGTAAGTGCTGAGGTCTTCAGATTGAATTTTAGGAACGCGGATAAGCTGTGTACGAGATTGGATGGTAATCATGAGTTTGCTAGCATCCTCACTTACTAACAAAAAGAGGGTTTGAGCGGGAGGCTCTTCCAATATTTTGAGCAGTTTGTTGGCACAATCAGCGTTCATTTCTTCAGGCTGCCAGATGATCATAACTTTGTAGCCACCCTCATAGCCTTTGAGGCTGAGTTTGCGAATGATTTCCTTGCTTTCGTCAGTGCCAATGATAGGTTTACGCAGTTTGTTGTCTATGCGAGCGGTCCAATGGAAAAGATCAAAGTAGGGGGTTTCTTGGACTTGGCTACGCCAATCTGAAAGAAATAAATCAGCTGTTTTACCAATACTTAGCACAACGGGAAATACAAAATGTAAGTCCGGATGTTGGAGTTGTGTTACTTTTTGACATGAAGCACAACGCCCACAACTATCATTTGCTTGACGGTCAGTACAAAACAAATACTGACTAAATGCAAGTGCTAAGGGTAAACCGCCGTAACCTGCTGGGCCTTGAAGTAATTGTGCATGAGCGATTTTGCCAGAATTTATCTCTTTAATAAGTTCTTGCTTGAGCGTAGTTTGACCTATGATTTGCTGAAATTGCACCTCCAAAAATAGCTAAAAAGCTACAATTATTCGGCGTTTCCCTTTAAGAGAAGTACGATTTCACCTTTTGCTTCGTGTTGGATGAAATATTGGTGTAATTCAGCAAGGGATCCACGGTGGTAAGTTTCAAATTTTTTACTGATTTCTCTGACCACACAAGCTTCACGTGAGGGTTCAAGCCATTCGCACATTTGTCCTAAGGTTTTAGCTATGCGATGCGGTGATTCATAAAGAATAACTGTTCTGTTCTCCTCGGCAAGTGCCTGGATGCGTGTTTGTCTACCTTTTTTGTGTGGCAAGAATCCTTCAAAAACAAATTTATCACAAGGAAAACCAGACGCGACCAAGGCGGGTACAAACGCAGTGGGGCCAGGAAGACACTCCACTTCAATTCCTGCCTGAACACATGCTCGTACTAAGAGAAATCCTGGGTCAGAAATACCAGGAGTGCCCGCATCAGATACCAACACACAAAACTCGTTCTGTTGGATTAGTTCGATTGTTTTCTCTAAAAATCGATGTTCATTGTGTGCATGAAAAGCAAGTACTTTCTTTTTGAGTTCAAAATGATTTAATAACTTGTTGGTTACTCGGGTATCCTCGGCAAAAATGAGGGGAGTCTCTTGTAAAATTCGCAAAGCGCGAAGTGTAATATCTTCGAGGTTGCCAATTGGTGTAGGTACGAGAATGAGTCTAGGCATAATTTACGCAAATACAGCCCGCACTACTTCTTCTATTTTTGTGCAGGGAATGATTTCAATTTGGTGTTTGTGACCTTTGATTCCTTTGGAGTATTTGGATACTATAATTTTTTTGTAGCCAAGTTTTTCGAGTTCTCCTAAGCGCTGCTCCAGGCGATTAACTGGTCTTAGTTCTCCACTCAGACCAATTTCAGCTGCAAAAGAAATAGTTTTATCAATTGCAAGATCAGCGTTGGAGGAAAGAATAGCCATTGCTACGGCAAGGTCAATTGCTGGATCATCTACTTTGATGCCACCTGCAATGTTGAGGAATACATCTTTTGCAGCTAAACGAAAGCCACAGCGTTTTTCCAGTACAGCGAGCAGCATGTTGAGTCTTTTGACATCAAAACCAGTAGAGGATCTTTGCGGCGTGCCGTAGGCTGCTGACGATACCAAGGCTTGAACCTCAATAAGCAAAGGACGAATACCATCTACCATAGATGCTACGGCTACTCCACTCAATGCTTCTGAGCCAATTGAGACAAGTACTTCAGATGGATTTGCTACCGGAAGTAAGCCATTGCCTTGCATGCTATAGATACCAAGTTCATTGGTAGATCCGAATCTGTTTTTAATACTGCGCAGCAATCGGTAAATATGGTGTCTGTCACCCTCGAACTGAAGTACAGAGTCTACCATATGCTCTAAAACTTTTGGGCCGGCGATAGTGCCATCTTTGGTAATATGACCGATTAGAAAAATAGGAATATCTGTTTGTTTGGCAAAGCGCAGTAAGTTAGCCGTACATTCTCGTACTTGAACTACAGAGCCAGGAGAACTTTCCACACTTTCTGTGTAGAGCGTTTGAATAGAATCAATGATGAGTAGTTGGGGTTGTATTTGTTCTGCTTGTATTAAAACCTGTTGTAAGTTGGTCTCGGTTAAAAGGTAACAATGAGGATTATCAAGACCTAAGCGCTCAGCACGCATACGGATTTGCTGCTCGCTTTCTTCACCAGAAACATAGAGTACTTTGAGGTGCTCTTTTATGGCCATTTGTAGCAATAGCGTTGATTTACCAATCCCTGGATCTCCACCTAGGAGGTTAATAGAACCAGGTACAATTCCTCCACCAAGTACTCTATTGAGTTCAAAATCTTGAAGTGGAATACGGCTTTCTTCACTTTTTTGCACCTCTTGAATGAGCACGGCTTGTTGAGCCGAACTTGATTTAGAAAAGCTTACTACGTGCTTTGGTGTTTTTTCGGTGCGTTCCTCTATAAATGTGTTCCACTCTTTACAACCAGGACATTTACCTAACCATTTTGGTGCTTCATGACCACAATTTTGACAGAAAAACGCGCTTTTTGATTTAGACATGGAAACATTTACTTTAGACAAAGGTATTTAAAAAAGCTTGTCTGAAGCTGGCTTTTAAGGACTTAATCCAAAAGAATACTGAAAAGAAAAAGTTTTTTTTGAAGATTTTTGAAGGAGTTGTTTGCCACTATATCAAAAAATATAATTTTGCCATGTAAATAGTTGTCAATCCTATGTCAAAAAGAAGAGCAATCATCAGTTACGACAAGCTTACCATTGAGCAAAAAAAACAAATTCTTCGTGATTTCCCCGACGGGTATATCAATCACCTAACATCTATTAAAACACCTACTAGTGAGGTACTAGATGCGCTTGTTTGGGAAACAGACGAAGTGATTTATTTAGTTAAAATCAACAAAGTACAGCCGAAAATCAAACCAGCTGTCGAAGATGATGACGATTTTGACGATGATTTTGACAAAGCTGACGACGATCTTGAATCAGACGACGACCTTGAATCAGACGATGATGATTCAGATGGTTTCGACGACGACGAATCTTCTGACGACGACGAAGATTAAACCTACGTACCCAAGTTTTTTTAACTTTGGGTTATGCTAACATCTTTTTCCTCTTCGGACATAGCCGCATCAATAGCCAAGTCACCAACTGTAGATCAAATCGGCATTTTGGAGCGTGTCGCTCGTATCCAAACCCGAAGCTTCAAAGGGGCATCTAAAATCCAGGGCTTGAAAATGGCCCTTTCCATGATTGACCTTACTACCTTAGAGGGAAAGGATACACCTTCAAAAGTGCGTCAATTATGCTATAAAGCACAACATCTACACGATCAAGCACCGGGCTTACCAATGGTAGCCGCCGTTTGTGTTTATCCTACAATGGTAAAAGAGGCCAAAAAAGCATTAGGTAATTCGGGTATAAAAGTGGCAAGTGTTTCTACTGCATTTCCTTCCGGTCAAGCACCTTTTGAAGTCAAAAAAATAGATACACTTTATGCCCTTGAAAATGGTGCTGACGAGATAGACATGGTCATTTCGAGAGGGCGTTTTTTAGCAGGTGATTACCAATTTATTTATGATGAAATTGCTGCAATCAAGGAGTTATGCACCTCTGCTCGCTTGAAAGTGATTTTTGAGACAGGGGAACTGGACTCTCTTGATCAAGTCAGAAAGATTTCGGATTTAGCGATTGTTGCAGGAGCTGATTTCATCAAAACATCGACAGGAAAGATACAACCAGCTGCAACTTTTCCTGTTGTCCTAACAATGCTAGGATCTATCAAGGATCATTTCGATAGAACAGGTCAGATGATTGGCATGAAACCCGCGGGTGGTATTTCTTCCTCGAAACTCGCACTCCAACATTTATTATTAGTTAAAGAGGTATTAGGCGAAGCATGGCTCACAAACGAGTGGTACCGCTTTGGCGCGAGTAGTTTGGCCAACGACTTACTCATGCAATACCAGAAACAACTTACCGGCAAATATCAGTCTGCTGCTTATTTTTCAATTGATTAATTATGTCTCAAAAAAATTGGAATCTTGAACCATCCTTGGAATCGGCAGCACTGTTGAAGCTCCAAGATCAATATGAACTTTTTATTGATGGAAAATGGCAAGCGCCTTTGTCCAAAAAATATTTCGATTCGATTAATCCTTCCGACGAAAGTAAGTTGGCAAAAATTGCTTGGGCAAATGAAGCTGATACAGATGTAGCGGTTAAAGCAGCCAGAACAGCTTATGAAAACGTATGGTCCAAGTTGAGTGGTGCTCAACGAGGTAAATATCTTTTTCGAATAGCTAGGCTTATGCAGGAGCAAGCTAAAGAATTGGCTATACTTGAAACACTTGATGGTGGGAAACCTATCCGAGAGTCTAGGGATGTCGATATTCCTTTGGCTTGTAACCATTTCTTTTATTATGCAGGCTGGGCCGATAAACTACAAGAGGCATTTGCAGGTCAACAAATTTCATCTCTCGGTGTTGCCGCACAAATCACACCGTGGAATTTCCCACTTTTAATGCTTGCATGGAAAGTAGCGCCAGCCTTAGCCTGTGGTAATACAGTGGTACTTAAGCCTGCCGAAACAACTTCACTCACAGCTTTAAAGTTTGCAGAAATTTGTCAACAAGCAGGGTTACCTGCCGGAGTTGTGAATATTGTAACGGGTTACGGAGATACGGGTGCAGCCCTTGTTGCACATACAGATATAGATAAAATTGCTTTTACAGGAAGTACAGCAGTTGGAAAGCAAATTCAAAAAGCCTGTTTGGGCACTTCCAAAAAACTTACACTTGAACTCGGGGGGAAATCTGCAAATATCATATTAGAAGATGCGCCAATAGATCAGGCTGTTGAGGGTGTCATCAATGCAATCTTCTTTAATCAAGGACACGTTTGCTGTGCGGGATCAAGATTATATGTTCAAGAATCAATAGCTGCCCAAGTACTCGCTAAATTGAAATTTCGTTTGCAAAGCATTTACGTCGGAAACCCACTCGATAAAAATACCGATATAGGGGCCATTAATTCCAAAAAGCAACTCGAGACAATTGAACGCTATATTAAGCTTGGCATTGCAGAAGGGGGGCAGATCTATCAACCAACATGTGAACTGCCGTCCAAAGGATACTACTGTAAACCTACACTATTCACTGATGTAGCACAAAGCGCAACCATTGCTCAAGAAGAAATTTTTGGACCTGTACTGACCATACAAACTTTTCGAACCATGGAAGAGGTAATACAAAAAGCGAATAATTCACCATATGGTCTAGCCGCGGGAGTTTGGACAGACAAAGGTTCAAGAATTTTTGGCTTGAGTCAGCAACTCCGAGCAGGTGTTGTTTGGGCGAATACTTACAATAAGTTTGATCCTGCCTCACCATTCGGCGGATATAAAGAAAGTGGTTTTGGTCGAGAGGGTGGTCGACACGGCCTTAGTGCATACCTTAAATTCTCAAATTAATGGAAATCCTTAAAACCTATAAGCTATATATTGGCGGACAATTTCCGCGCACCGAAAGCGGTCGCTCTTATGCGGTAAAATCAGTGAACGGTGAGCATATCGCAAATGTTTGTTTGTCATCTAAAAAGGATGTTCGAAATGCGGTACAAGCTGCCAGAAAAGCGCAATTAGCGTGGGCAGGAAAGTCAGCTTTTAACCGCAGTCAGATTGTGTACCGAATTGCCGAGATGTTAGAAGCAAGAAAGGCGCAGTTTATAGAGGAATTGCAAGCGTTAGGCCAGAGCAAGAAAAGTGCCGAATCCGAAGTTTCAATGAGTATTGATCGCTGTGTTTATTATGCAGGTTGGGCAGATAAATATCAGTCCATTATTGGAAGTGTTAATCCAGTTGCGAGTGCTCATTTTAATTTTTCTGTACCTGAGCCTACAGGAGTAGTTGGCATTGTCGCCTGTCAAGAAACAGCGCTTTTGGGTTTGATTTCTCAACTATTACCTGTAATAATAGGTGCAAATACAGCGGTAGTTTTGGCAAATGCAACAAAACCAACATGTGCCATTTCGTTTGCCGAAGTTTTGGCTACTGCAGATGTGCCCGGAGGAGTTGTGAATATACTTACCGGACAGCCTGCTGAATTGTTACCTACACTTTCAGCTCATATGGATGTCAATGCATTGAGCATAGCACCAATTGAATCAAAACTTCAAAAGGAGGCACAAGCAGAGGCAATTGACAACCTCAAGCGCGTGCATATTTTTGTAGAACCTTTATACGTAAAAAAAGCGCAGGGGTTACCTTATATTGCTGATTTTCAAGAGATCAAAACCACTTGGCACCCTATAGAGCAAATTGCGGGTGGTGCTGGTGGGTATTAGGCCTGCAGTGCAGTCAGTGTATTTAACATTATTCTCAAATCAACTCCCCCAATAACTTGGTCGATGCTGATACAAAATGTCTGGATTCCGTTGGATCAAATTTAGCCAGTTCCCATTGCTCATTTTCTTTTACCAACGTATTCATGCGTGCAAAAAAATCGATGCCGAGTTCGCTGCCCATTTGGCGCACCAAATGATTGATTTTATCCATGGAGCAGCCAGAGGCTTGAACACCTTCTTCATTGGCGACGATAACGAGTGCATGCTTTTCAAATACGAAACCCGTTGCATTCATGGCTTTTCCGTGTGTTTGCCAAGTAGCAGTAAAGGACGATAGCTGCTCATTTGCCCACTGGATTTCTGTGGCATCTAGTGGTCTAGCGCCAATGAAAACCCATACACGGCAGTTTGGCCCGAAATGAGCAGGGATGTTATAGGTCGGCTGCATTGGCAATGAGTTCTGCGATGTCCATTACTTTCACGTCTTCCTCTTTCTCGAAATGTTTCACACCATCGGTCATCATTGTGTTGCAGAAAGGGCAACCCGTTGCGATGATGTTGGCGCTTGTTTCAATAGCGTCTTCGGTGCGTTCAACATTGATTTCTTTGTTGCCTTTTTCGGCTTCCTTGAACATTTGAGCACCACCGGCACCGCAGCATAAACCATTTGTTTTGCAACGCTTCATTTCGACAAGCGCGGCGTCTAATTTTTCAATTAGATCACGAGGAGCCTCATAGACGTCATTGGCTCGGCCTAAGTAGCATGGGTCGTGGAAGGTGATTTTTTTACCTTTAAAAGTGCCATTATCGGCGAGTGCTAATTTCCCGGTATTGATTAGGTCTTGAATGAGTTGAGTGTGATGAATCACTTCATAGTTACCGCCTAGTTCAGGGTATTCGTTTTTGAGTGTATTGAAACAATGGGGACATGCAGTAACAATTTTTTTAACCTCATACCCATTGAGTAATTCAATATTCATGAGTGCCTGCATCTGAAAAGTGAATTCATTACCTGCTCTTTTAGCCGGGTCGCCAGTGCAGCTTTCTTCAGTTCCTAATACCGCAAAGTTGACCTTACAATGGTTTAAAATCTTGACCAATGCTTTGGTGATTTTTTTGGCGCGGTCGTCGAAAGATCCGGCGCAACCAACCCAAAATAAGATGTCTGGGCTTTCTCCTGAGGCCATCATGTCGGCCATTGTGCGTACTTGTATACTCATTGCTAGGTCTTTTTGACTATTCTTCGTTGGCCCAATTCATGCGTTCGGTTGGTGCAAATTGCCAAGGCGCTCCGTTGTTTTCAATATTGGTAAGCATGCCAGTTAATTCAGAAGGAACTTTAGATTCCTCCATTACAAGGAAGCGGCGTAAATCGATGATGATAGATAGTGGATCAATATTTACTGGACATTCTTGAACACATGCATTGCAGCTCGTGCATGCCCATAATTCTTCCTCCGTGATATAGTTCCCTAATAAACTTTTACCGTCTTCTGAATCTGAGCCATTTTTCCGTTTAAAGTCGCCAAGTTCAACCATTCGGTCTCGGGTATCCATCATGATTTTACGTGGAGAAAGCAATTTGCCTGTAGCATTAGCTGGGCAAGCAGATGTACAACGCCCGCATTCAGTACAGCTGTATGCATCCATGAGATTTTTCCAAGTGAGATCAGTCACATCTTTGGCGCCAAAACGCGACGGTACTGCATCTGCAGCTGGCGCAGCATATGGATCAGCATTTGGATCCAACATAAGCTTGACTTCATTGGTCACACTGGCCATATTCGTAAATTGCCCTTTAGGTTCAAGTTTAGAATAAAAGGTGTTTGGAAATGCCATAAAAATATGAAGGTGCTTGGAGTATGGCAAGTAGTTCATGAAGGTATAAACCATAATGATGTGTCCCCACCAACCTACTTGTTCAAGCAGGTGTAAAGTATGTAAATCTTGGATAGAGCCGAAAAATAAAGGACCAACAAATGAACTGATCAGAAATCCATGCCCAAACTTGCTTTTCAATTGAAGCGCTGCTTCATCGGCGCCATTCATGGTGAAAATACAAGCGATAAGAACGATTTCCATGATGAGGATGAGGTTGGCATCTTGCTTGGGCCATCCTGCCAATTCTTTCATGTTAAGGCGAGGTAATTTGAGCATATTGCGACGGGCTAAAAATGCCAAAGTCCCTATGAATGCAAGTACAGATAAAATTTCGATGAAACTGATCATGAAGGTGTAAAAACCACCCAACCCCATTTGAAAAAAACGATGGGAACCCGAAAGCCCATCTACTAAGATTTCGATTAGTTCAATTTGGGTTATAACAAAAGCAGCATATAAGGCAAGGTGTAAAAGAGCAGGAATTGGTCTAGAAAACATTTTCTTTTGCCCAAGTGCCACAAGAAGCATAGTTCTCCAACGTTCAGCTTTTCTGTCAGTACGATTGATGGGGAGCCCCATGTGAATGTTTTGTGCAATTTTGCGCAGATTGAATGCAAAAAAACCAAAACTAGTCAGCGTTAAAACGCCAAAAATGAGTTGTTGCATAAGTTCAAATTATTCTGGCAAGCTGTCTAAAATTTTTAGAAGCTTATCTTCGTTTGTCTTAGTGAGTTGCATGCCTTTGGTCTTGCCACCAAATACGGATAAATGAACATAGCGCTCTGGATGTGCTTCGAGGTCTTTTACAAGGCTTTGTAATTCATCATTTGTGGCCACGAGTTCTGTATAGAGTTTGTCATCATGTATAAGCTTACTCAGTGTGCCATGTCCACTCTCTACCTCGCTCAAAATCATATTGACTTTTTTCAAGGTAGTTTGAGCTTCTAAAATGGTCCCTTTAAAATCAGCAGTTACAAGGTCATCAGTGATTTTACGAGTATTGCCAATGATATCGGTAATTTGGTCGTTGCTCTTACGCAAATTGAGCGTAATGGCTTCTACGTGAGCCATGATTTTAGAAAATTGCGCGCGTTCAGCAGCTACAAATCCTTGTAATTCGTCAGCAACATTGCCTAATTTCTTGATAGTTAATTTGACTTGTTTGAGACTTCCTTCCAATTCTGAAGTTGCAGTAGTATCCCAAAAAGTAGAAAGAGAACTAACCATTTTGTCCACAGACAACATCATGGTTTGTAGCTTTTGTGAGATAGGGTCAGCATATGCCTTAACTTGGCTCACAACATCTACAGAAACACGGCCTGGTATTGTTGCACCGGACTTGTAGAAAGTTCCGTCTCCTGACGATGGAAGTTGTATGACAAGTGCTTTGGTAAAGAAATCAAGGGAACCAATCTCTACAATGGTTCCTTTAGGTAATTGAATATCTGGATTGTGAATATTAAAAGTCATTTTAACTTTGTGCAGTGAATCTCCCTTTGGATTTGATTTAATGCTGAGTACTTTTCCAATTTCAACACCATCAAGGGTTACATTGGATGATACCATCAATTGACCAGAATTCGGAAAATAGGCTGTAAAGACATGATCACCTCCGAAAAAGCTGTTGCCCTTCAAAAAGTTAATACCTGCGATAAGTATTAGAATTGCCAGGATCGCTATAAGCGCGGCTTTGATTTCTTTTGAGAATTTCAAGCTAGTTTTTTTCTGCTAATTTAAGGGCTTTTTCTATACTGATGCGTTCTCCGTCTAGGAAAGCTACCACAAAAGCATGTGTAAATCCCATTTGAATGAGTTCATTTTTGTATTTTTTCGCACCTGGAAGGTCATTTGGGAAAGATCCCGCACAATATTTATAAAGAGAATTATCTTGATATTCAAATATTTCTAATCCTTTGAATAAACTTGATCCTTTTGGGATGCGCTTGTTGGACGTCTCTACCTGCACTTTGAATATGAGCCCTTTTTCTTGAGGAGCATCATTAGGTAGATTATTTTGAGTTTGAGGAGTATTGCTTTGATCAGGTTTTTGTTGTGTGGTGCCGCTTACTACAGTTTTCCCTTCTGTTGCATTTTTATAATTGATAAATGCCTGGAACATCGCTTGAGCCATTTTCTGTTGACCCTCTGGCGTGCCGATGAGTTTTTCTTCGGTCGGATTCGGTAAAAAAGCCGTCTCAATTAATACGCTTGGCATGGTAGTCTTGTAAAGCACTAAAAAACCTGCTTGCTTGACGCCACGGTCATATCGGCCAATCCGCTTGAATTCCTTTTGAATCATCTCTGCAAATAGAATAGATTGCCGATGAAATACAGCTAATTGGAATTGAAGAGCGATGATGCCGTCTGGAGTAAGGTCATAAGAGCGATATTTGGCTCCTTTGTCATCCTCTAAGGCAATACTGGCATTTTCGCGTTCTGCAACTTTTTGTTGAGCATCGGTTCGATGAAGTCCAAGTACATATGTTTCAGATCCATAGGCTGTCGTACTTCCAGCATTAGCATGTATACATATGAAGAGGTCAGCATTGTTGCGGTTGGCAATATTGGCACGCTCAGCAAGTTCAACAAAAACATCAGTACTGCGTGTGTAAATAATTTTTATGTCCGGATACCTTTCTTTAATGAGCGCTCCAAGTTTTAGTGCCATGGATAAACATACCTCTTTTTCATTATTTTGGGCTCCATGACATCCTGGATCGTGTCCGCCATGTCCGGCATCTATTACAATGGTTTTGAGTTTATTTGTTTGCGCCCAATTATTTGTATTCGAAAATATCACTAATAGAGCCAATAAAAAGAAGCTAACTGCGTTTTTTTGCAAGCCATTGAAAATTGGTAGCTTTGTACGTTTTTCCTGCATAATACAAATCTAAGTAAGCATCTTGAGTCAGCGCCAGCGCTTTTTACAACTTTTCTTCGTCACATTGTTAATAATGTGTCATTGTGTATTGGTTACAGCCCAAGACACCCTATATGTCAATGGAGAAAGTTTAAATGAGATTGTTACCTACAAAGCAAGTCAACAAATCAGACACGATATCCAAAACAGGAAGATCCATCTTTATGGAAATGCCGAAGTACAAAGTGAAGGTTTTTCGCTCAAAGCAGGTTACATACTCATTGACCTCGATTCAAATCAAGTACAGGCTAGTTATCGGATCGATAGTATTGGTTCAAAAGTAGAATTTCCCGAACTCACCGAGGGAAGTGAAACAATCCGTTGTGAAACGCTTAAATTAAATTATCAAACACAAAAGGCATACATAAAAGCACTTGCGATCAAACAGGATGAATTCTATTTTAGAATGGGGACTGCCAAGCGTCAAGCAAACGAAGAAATACATTTGCGTCAGGGCATTCTTACAACCTGTGATCTGGACGAACCGCATTATCATTTTCAGTTGAGTAAAGGGGTACTTGTTCCGGATGAGCGCATCGTTACTGGCCCCATGAATTTGTGGGTAGCAGGCATACCAACTCCTTTGGGTCTGCCATTTGCTTTTATTCCAACCAATCAAAAAGAAAGGACTTCGGGTTTGTTATTTCCAGAGTTTATTCCACTTTCTGCTTATGGTTTTGGCTTCCAAAATTTAGGTTGGTATTTTCCAATTAATGATCGATTTCAAACTTCCCTATATGCTAATTTGTATAGCCGAGGCTCGTGGGGTTTGCGAAATGACCTAGATTATGCCAAACGATATGGATATAACGGTCGATTTTCTTTAGGATTTCAGCAATTTAATAGTGGATTTCCTACAAATGTCAAGCGCAATAAATTAACGGTCAATTGGACCCATCGCAAAGCTCCCAAATCAAATCCATTTTGGGATTTTTCTTCCAATGTCAATTTTATTTCAGACAACCAATCAAAAAATTCCTTAGATCCTATTAATCCAGAATACTTCTCAAATTCCTTCAATTCAGATATCAATTTAGCACGTAATTTTCCAGGTAAACCAGTGAATACCGGACTTAAAATGTCAATGCGTCAAAATTCCATTGCCAAGAATATATCCCTAACAAGCCCTGTTTTGAACGTTAATGTAACAAGAGTTTTTCCATTTAAAGAGCTTTTTGAAACAGCCGACAAAAATTGGAAGAAGACCATTCAACGAATTGGGATAACTTACAATCTTGAAGCCCAAAATAGATCTCAATTTAGCGATTCGCTTCTGACTACAGGAGACTTCAACGCAATCAGTCAAAGACTGATGAATGGGATAAGCCAAGGTATCAGCATTCAAACCAATACTGGCTTATTTCAAAATGCAGTTAAAATCAATCCAAGTCTTAATTATGGAAATAAAATCAATTTTCAGCAAATTGTTAAGTCTTACGACCCCCTCTCTAATTCTACAAGCATAGACACAATCAGGCAAATGGCGATTCGTCACGAATTAAATTTCAATTTGACAGCAACTACTGTCCTGTATGGTTATTATCGATTTGTGGGCACTAAACAAGCTAGGCTACGTCACCTCATGACACCCAATATTGGATACAGATATACTCCAGGTTGGAATCCGCTGATTACTGCTAATGTTGGCCCAAACCAAACTGCACTCTCTTATTCCCCATTTGAGAGAAGTATTTATTCTGTGGGTTCAGTCAGAGAGGCTTCGCTTCTTACTTTTGGTATTAATAATACTGCTGAATTAAAGTTCAAGTCAGAACAGGACACGATTACTGGGTACAAAAAAGTAAGGCTCATAGACCAATTTTCAATTACGGGCTTTTATGATTTTACTAAAGATAGCATGAGGCTCTCAGATTTGGCGCTTAACTTACGTGTAAGCCCAGCTAGTTGGATTAATTTTGTTTCTAATGCCAACTGGAGCCCATATGCATGGACCAACACAGGAGCAATTGTCGGAACTTATGCATGGCAAAATGCCCAAAAGTTGGGCAGACTTACCACAACCAATTTGACGACAACACTTGTCATTGCTCCTAAAAAGGATCGAAAGAAATTACAAGATCACGCTGCTCTTTTCAATGAGCAGGATTGGAATGCTGACTTGAATTATTATGCATTGCACCCAGAAAGGGCTGTTTTTTATGATATACCTTGGAAGATGAATGTATCTCATGTTTATGGTATCATTGCTAATCAACAAATGACTGTCGATTATCCATCTCCTTGGCTCTTCATTCAAACATTAGTTTTAAGTGGTGACCTCAGCTTTACAAAGCGCTGGAATTTATCGGGAAATCTCAATTTCAATGTTCAAGATGGTCGATTAACAAATGCTTATTTTGCTTTGAATCGAAATATGCATTGTTGGGCGCTCTCCTTTTATTATGTGCCTATCGGAGGCAACAAAAGCTTCTTACTGACAATTCGCAATACTTCGAGTATTTTTAGAGATGCTAAAATTGAATTCAGGAAACCTCCTTCGTTTCTTTGATATTTGATAAGATGCGATCTTGAAGAACTTTGCTAATTTGAAAAGTAAATTGGGCGCCAAAAAATACAATTTGTGCGGAGTAATGTACCCAAGCCAGCATGATGAAAATGGAATTTGCTACACCAAGCGTGCCCATAATAAAATAGTGTTGAAGATAGTAGCCTATGACCCATTGACTTAAATACAATAATATTGCAGTGACGACTGCGCCATCTCGTGCAATTCGCCAACTAACCTTGGCGTTGTGCATGTATTTGAAAATTAATGTAAAAATCAGGATATTGGATAGTAGTGTAAGCAGGATTTGAAGCAGTTGCAAGGAGATATCAACAAAGCCATTGTTCCAATGTAACCAACCCGTAATTGCCGAAAAGATGAATATCTGTAAAAAATAAAAAAGGATAATCACCATTGCAAAAACAGCTAACAGCAGCACACCTAAAAAACGAAAACCAATGATTTCCATGAATAAATTGGAGTCTTCACGACTTTTTTTACTGACTTGAAAGAATTCATTTAGGCTTCTTTTCAAAGAAATCATGAACGCGGAGCAGGTATATAGTAAAACGCCAATACTGACTAGTTCGAGAAAGAAATTTGGCTTCTCAATAGACATACTATCAACAAGTTGAAGTACAGATCCGCTGTCTTGTAAACCAAGACCTGATTTGAGTAGCGTCGTTATTATTTCACGCATGTTTTGTTGTCCAATGACTCTTCCATAAATGGAGGTGGTGAGGTAAATGATTGGAATCAATGCAAATAAGGTGTAATATGCTAATGCTGCACCATGATGAAAGGCGCCTTTTTGAACATATGTTTTCAGCGCAATCCAAAATGCCTCTAGCATGAGGCGCATTTTTCTGTCTTTATTTTTTTTGGATTTCAAGGGCTGTGATAAATGTTAATTTCTCAAAAGCATATAACAAAATACGTTCATTATTGTTACTGCGCACATAATTGTGATAAAGGCCGCCTACAAACATTGCCTTTTCAAATCGAACAGGGATTCCATTTACACTTAACCTATACTCATCAGGTCTAAAGTGAAAAATGTTGTCTTCTATTTTTATGGTATTTAATGGGCCAAATAAGCGAGCTCGTTCCGGGGCTTTGTAGTGGTAATAAATTGCTTCTGGATGTTGTTTCTTGGATAATTTCCCGTTTTGCAAGATGGAGATATGGTCACATAATCCGAGCACGTCCTGGCCTTCATGAGAAACTAAAATGATGCCAGTTTGCTCCTCATCGCGAAGGTCAATGAGATGAGCACTTAATTTTTGTCGCAAATGAGCATCGAGATGACCAAAAGGCTCGTCGAGTAGGAGGTAGGCGGGCTGATCAGCTATAGCTCGTGCAATGGCTACTCGTTGTTGTTCACCACCAGAAATGAGATGAGCTTTGGTGGAACTTATTTCTCTGAGTCCAAAAAGGCGCAAAAGTTTTTGAACGCGTTTATCCCTTTTCTCATAAGGCCAATGCAGGATTGCTTCACGGATGTTTTCTTCGACACTGTGAAAGGGATCTAGCTTGAAATCTTGGTTTACAATCGCTATTCCATCAAATCCGGGCACTAACTTATTGCGCACGCGCGGCTGAATGATGCCATCAATAAGTACTTGCCCGTTGTCTGGATCTAAGAGCCCTGCACATATTTTAAGTAAAGAGGATTTTCCTGCTCCGCTCTTACCAACGAGCCCGAGTATTTCTCCACGCTTAACTATTAAATTCAAGCACTTCAAAATGGGTTTTTGAAAGTTGAGCTCAATTTGCCTTAGTTCAATCATCGAATAAGTGCTTTAGGAAAGGATTTAGACGCAATGAAAATGCCTGGCACGGGATTAGCCATGGGCTCGTAGTCTTTTAGAAAAATACGAATGGTGTGGCTATTGTCCTCAAATGTGTGAGAACAATGGTCTAAAATGCTTTTTGAAGCGCCAACATATGTAACAGGATTCCCTTCTGAATGAATTTCAAAAAGATGCATCTCGGGAATATCATATGAAAATAAGTTGTCATTTTCGTCATAACCTGCCAACGTGTAGGAGGTATTGCCATTTTCTTCTACAGACTGCACTGTAGTGGTGATTTCAAGTTCGTCTTCCCACTCATAGCGTAAATTATCAGCTGATTCTTTACCGTTATATGTTGAATCCGCAAGCTCTTGAGAAAAGAGTTCATTGAGTAAATGGATATGTATTTTACACTTCATCTTCGTTTGTTTTTTTCTCTACTTCGTTAACTTTAAAAGCAGAGGGTATAAGTTCCGGCACGAGTTTCATGACGATAGGGAGTAATAAAGTACCTCCAGGTAAGAGAAATAGGGCAAGTGAGGGCATTGATTTGAGTATATCGTAGAACTGCTCTTTGACTTGTTCTTTTTCCTCAGCGCTAAGCTCTTCTTTGGTTGATTTCTGTAATAGAGCCATTAGCTCTTTGCTTTCGCGAATTTCCGTAAGCAATCGGTCTCGATTTCGCCCAATAATTCTTAACCATCTTTTACTTGTCTCTTTAAATGCAAAACTTGCTTCTATGGATTGTTTGTAAACCAATAACTCATTTGTACCGCTATGGGCAATAAAAGCCATACACATTTCTTCTGATAACAGCATTTGTGAAGGATTCAACTGTAAGGCTTGACCCAATGACTCGAGTTTTAATCTTTCCTCTGTAGTAATCATGTGTGAACTCCGAATCAATAAATGACCAAATTCGTAAGTGATTTGGGACAAGAGTTTATCATGAATAAGTTCTTGTTGGAGTAATTTAAAAGGAATTCCAATTTGAATACGCTCTTTGTATCTTTGCTTAAGATTTTGAGATAATGCGGCCGAAGCAATAAAATGCATCAGTATCTTGCGTTCCTTTTCTTCGACCCTACCATCAATAAGTGCTACATAAATGAGGCCATTCAGAACAGAGGAAGTATAGCGCTCATGCATTGTTAAAAAAGGTGCGCGATTGCCTTCAAGGAAAGCCCTAAACAAGATGACATCTAAAAAAATAAATGCATTAGATAAATGATGTAACCAAAAATTTGCACCTAAAAATGAACTTTTGATACCTACCCTAGATGCTAATAAAATTTCAAGTTGTGAGGAAGGTTGTCTAGCCATTTTATAACGCAACCTTTCGATAAGTCCAGCACCGTTGAACCCTTTATAAAATTCAAGTAGGGTTGAGGTGAATTCTTTGGCATTAGGTGGTTTTTGTTGTTTTCGAATATAAGTGAAAAGTAAGGTTTCAAAAAGTAAGAGCTGCAATTGTTCGTCCGTATTAAAGCGCTTTTTATCTAAGTTATTTGAAAAAATAAAGGAGTTAGCAGTTCCGTATATGAGCCCAGTTTGGTGAGAAATAAAGTGAGTGAGGTTACTTTCGTTTTGGTGGATGAGGTCGTTATCGATGCTCAATACACCAAGATCAAGAAGCTCGAAGAATTTAGCAATCCAATTTTTGGATCCTGGAGAAAAATCAATATTAGTGGAGGACATACCGCACGCTTAAGGCCCATGCAAAGCCTAGTTGAAAACGAGGAAGAACATAAATGCCGGGACCTAGGTCTAGTGAGACGTTTAATGGGAAGTCTTCAAGTTTATGCTCCAAGCCAATTACAGCACTAGCCCCAAGGCCGAGTCCACTCGTATTGGCATCAAATTGATTCATTTTACCAAGGCCAATATTGGCACCAATCCCATAATAATAATCGAGAAAATGATTGAGTTCAGTTTGATAATAAGCATTACCATGTACCCAAATAGCACCGGCATTACCACCTAATCCCAATTCATATGCTTGTTGATTCAGGCGATATTTTGCATTTAGATACAAAACATTAGGACTTCCCGAGCGAAGACCGATGGCACTAGTATAACGTTGTGCCGAAGTACAAAAGGAAATAAGTATTGCAAATACAAAAAGAAGTGCTTTCATAGTTTATTATTTGATCAAAATTAGTGTTTAATACAGCGCGCAAAACTCAAACGCCTATTAAAAAATACACTTGGGTCTGTTGAAAAGGCTTTAAATTCTAATATATAAATTCCATTACTAGCAATAGTGCCATATTCTGTACTTCCATCCCAAATAATAAAGCCTGATGTACCGAATAACTCATTATCAATGAGTTTTTTAACAAGATTTCCTCCAAGAGAATAAATGTAGGCTTGAACCAACATATTTGGGGCGGGCAAATCATATTGTATTTCCAAAAAATCATGATAGCCATCTTGATCTGGACTAAATTCAGGTTGTGTGAGGTAGAGCATGCCATTTTGTTTGGTTCCGCTTTGTTGCGAATTCAAACGTCCTGGACTTGCGTAGCCAACTATCTGGGCAGCAGAAAACCAGTTATTATTGTCTTGTGTAATCGAAAAGGGGTCAAGTCGTTCTAAACTTACACCTTCATGATCAATTAATAGTCTAGAGTGCCATGAATCATTGTACTGCAATTTGTCTAGAACTGCCAAATTACAAGATAAAATACAGGTTCCACTGTCGTTGTAAAAAAGAGGGAGTTGCTGCATACAAGTATTTTCTGGTGATGTAAATGGATAATATGCGTTTAAGAAGTTAGTATCTGTACAAAATGCCAGATAAGTCTTTGGAGGAAGATGATTTTTTTGGATGGGAAATGTAGATTGACCATTACTTATATTGCAATGAGATAGATTAAGATATTTATTGCTTTTATTGTAGACTTCAACAAAGTCCGAACCATTGCTCGGAGGGTCAAATAAAATTTCGTTGATGATAAGGTCTCCAGGCTGAGGTTCTTCTAATCTGAGCACTGTAAAATTTTGGTTATTTTGATTAGACCAACAATCATTAAATGCGTTTAATGAAAGGACAATTGGTTCGCTTTTAGGAATTTGGTTGTCAAATGTTAAAATCAATTGAGCATTATCTTGTAACTGGGTATGATGAAGCGCCAATCGATCATAAGAACCTAAATTGGGGATAGAGGTAATGCTGCACTGCGTTAAACTAAAACTGTCTATAGGTTCAGAAAAAATGAGGGCTATTGTGATTGAATCTCGGACTTCTGCAGCACTAATAATTGGAACTAGCGTATCTGGTGTGGTCTGCAAGACGGAATTGGCCTGACCAGGTGTTCCGCCTTGCTGTGCCTGAGAAGATCGCCAATTATCACTTGCAGAACAAGGATCAACAAGGGAGCAGCGTTCGAGACTAAAGCCTCCTAACCTATGAATGGAATCTTGATGCCAATTTACGTCATAAGTAATTTGATCTAGTATGATGCCATTCGTATGCTCAAGTTGAAGTTGCTCCCCCGTATTATTGAGACTTGGGAATGAACTTACCTCAATGGTATTCAATGGATTAAAACCTGCGCTTTGATTGTTGGCTACAAGTGTTGCATAAGTGCCTGCTGTCAGCCAGAAAGAGGGCAGCGTACAGGTGCCATTGGCATCGCTTAACAAGTACCCATTGAGTTGTGCAATGTTTGAACCGGCATTATATACCTCAATATATTCAACAGGTGGAAGCGCTTGTTGTGGTTCAGGATCAGACATGATTTCCGTAAAAATCAATTGCGTATTGTCAATTTGTACAACAGGCCCCATGTACAAATCATCAAGGTAAACCCCTTTACTATTTGCTTGCGTATAACTACAGCTGAGGCCAGCATATGGGCCCGATGGTAGCCAGGGAAGGATTCCTGAAAGCCAAGTAGCACTCGCTGTATTAGGGCTGGACTTTGATTCCAAAATAAAAGTACCATTGTCGTAGATAAACTTAAAAAAGAACTGAAAAGCAGCTGCGATGCTACCTGCAGGACCCAATCCAACTAGGCTGTCGATTCCATTATGTCTACAATATAATCTTGGGGCATCTTGGCTCCCCACTTCTCCAAACTCAAGGTATAATGCTTGATTAGCCGTTGTGAAATCGCTTTGGTTAGCGATGAGGTAAAAACGACTGAAATTAAGACTGGAAGGATTGAAATTCATTCTCATCCAAAACTGACATTCCCAAGTTGTATTTAAGTTCAACTCATGTTCAACGAAAATTGATGCGGTTCCAGCTCCATTTGCATCTAATTGTAATTGTCTGTTGGAATTCGTTGAAAATGAATCTATATCGCCACCCCATACTAATCCTTCAATAAGGTTTTGATCATGAAAATCATCAAAAACCTGAGCATTTAAAGTTTTAATTATGCAACAAATGGCAAGGAAAATGAAAATGACTATCGGTCTCATGGCAAACAAAGTTTAATTTTGTAAAAAAATATCAAATGAAAGTAGCTGTAGTAGGAGCCACCGGCATGGTCGGTTCAGTAATGTTAAAAGTGTTAGCTGAGCAACAATTTGCTTTAACTGAATTACTTCTAGTAGCCTCCGAAAACAGCGTAGGTAAAAAAATAACGCACCAAGGCAAGGAATATGCTGTAATAGGTTTGGCGGACGCAGTAGCAGCGGCTCCCGAAATTGCGATTTTTTCTGCGGGTGGAGAAACCTCATTGGAGTGGGCGCCTCGCTTTGCGGAGAAAGGAACAGTTGTTATTGACAACAGTTCGGCATGGCGAATGGATCCAACAAAGAAGCTCATTGTTCCGGAAATCAACGGACAGCTCCTTACCAAACAAGACCTCATCATTGCCAATCCAAATTGCAGTACTATTCAGTTGGTAATGGTTTTGGCACCACTGCACCGCAAATATGGCGTCAAGCGTGTGGTAGTTTCTACTTATCAATCGATAACAGGTACGGGGGTCAAAGCTGTTCAGCAATTGGAAAATGAACGAGCTGGCATTCAGGGAGATATGGCTTACAATTATCCAATAGATAAAAACTGTATTCCACAATGCGATGCCTTCTTAGAAAATGGTTATACCAAAGAGGAGATGAAACTCACTAATGAGACAAAAAAAATATTGGACCCAAGTATCAATGTAACTGCAACAGCAGTGCGTGTTCCTGTGGTTGGCGGGCATTCTGAGGCCGTCAATATTTCATTTGAAAATGACTTTGATCTTCAAGAGGTCCGTTCGTTGCTCTCTCAAACACCTGGCATTTCGCTTCAAGACAACCCAGCAAACTATGAGTACCCAATGCCTAGAATGGCAGAAGCTAAAGATGATGTTTTTGTGGGCAGAATTCGCCGCGACGAAAGCCAAGCGAATACCTTAAATCTTTGGATTGTTGCAGATAATCTTCGTAAAGGAGCAGCAACTAATGCAGTTCAGATTGCCAACCTTGTTAAAGAATTAATCGCTTAGTTATTGACTTTGTGGAGTATATAATTTGGTAGCTGATTTGTTGCTCCACTTTGGGATGCCACTATGGCTCCAACTTCACAGGCAAGTGTCAAACTTTTTTGCCAACTTAGTTTGTTACGTACACAAGTGATTAAACAAGCAAAAAAAGCGTCTCCCGCACCTACAGTGTCTGCAACTCTGACCTGAGGTGCTGCTGCTTGATAAAGTTCTGAATCGGCAATTAAAAGAGCCCCTTCAGACCCTTTAGTGACACACAATATCATATTTAGATGCCATTTTTGGAATGCTTCGAGTCCTGATGAAAGTTCACTGATTCCCCATTTTTGTTGACAAAACCAACAAAACTCTTCTTCATTGAATTTAACAAGTTGTGCTTGTTCAAGATAATGAAGTATTAAATTAAATTCAAAATAGGGTTGTCTGAGATTTACATCGAAATAATTAAATGTACTTTTTTTTAGAAGTCCATTAAGTGTATTCCTATTGGCTGGGTTGCGCAAAGCTAATGATCCAAATACAACTTCACCTTGCCAATTTTCAGGTGCTTGAATTTCGTCCCATGCTGCAGGGTTTGCAATAACATATGAAGCATGCTTATTTTGGTCTAGGGTTACATTGACAACACCAGTTTGCAGGGAATCACTGATCTTTAATAGATGAGGTAAATGCATCTTTTTTATAATTTCGGCAATTTCCCCACCGAGGGAATCATCTCCAATTCCTGAGCAAAAAAGCACGTCTTGATTGAATTCATGCAGTCTTAATGCAACATTGAATGGGGCACCTCCAAGCACTTTTCCACTCGGG
This sequence comes from Crocinitomicaceae bacterium, assembly GCA_030830205.1. Lineage (GTDB taxonomy): Bacteria > Bacteroidota > Bacteroidia > Flavobacteriales_D > Crocinitomicaceae > UBA952. The sequence continues at coordinate 29,038 of JAURNL010000002.1, forward strand.
AATAAATCCCAGAGAATTTCTCCAAAAGCTAAAATAGGGGTCATTTGTCGAGAAGTTCATTATTTAATTCTTCTAAGCTCTTTCCTTTAGTTTCGGGAACATGCCAATTTATCCAGAATAACTGAATCACCATCATGAACATAAAAAAAAGGAAGACATAGGCAGCACCCAAGCGTTCTGTTGAGCCAATATTTTGAAATAGCCATGGCATAAAAGCCGGAATGAGAGCTGCAAGTATCCAATGTGTTGCCGAACCAAAGGCTTGTCCTTTTGCTCTAAGATGATCAGGGAATATTTCTGAAATAAAAACCCAAATAACAGCTCCTTGGCCAATCGCATGAGAGGCGATAAACAGAAAGAAGAAAATACTCTCAAAAAAAATACTTGTCTCCTTTTGAAGGAGCAATTTCAGAAATATATGCCGGTGCAGCTATGGTAGATGCGCCTATGCCGATCCCCCCTAAAAACCGAGCAAATGCAAAGAAATATGGATCGCTAGCAAACGCAGAACCAAGTGCTGATAATGCAAAAAGGATTCCTACAATGAGCAGTGTGGGTTTAATACCCCATTTATTCGTTGGTAAATGGCCATAGATAGATCCCAAAACTGTACCCCAAAGTGCTGTCGCCATAATTACCATTCCATGAAATAAATTGGAACTTTTCCAAAGCGCTTGAAGCGTTTGATCAGCTCCAGAAATTACAACCATGTCAAAGCCGAATAGGAACCCTGAGAAGGCAGCGATAATAGCAAAAATGTTCACCATGCGAATTTTACTCATTTGTTCAAATTTTAAAGCTTAAAAATAAATAGAGTCTTTTAAGCCTTAATATGCAGTCATTATATTATTTTTGCTCCGTCTCTAAGGGGTGCCGCAAGGCTGAGATTACACCCATTGAACCTGATTTGGATAATGCCAACGAAGGGAAGATGACGAGCTTAACTTACATAACTGTCAAGAAGAGCCCCTTATTCTTGTTTACTTTTTATAAAAAAATGAAAACAAGATTTCTAATTTCAACATGGTTATTCCATGTGACAACAGCAATTGCTCAAAGTACCGATATTTCACCAATAGATACCATCAAGCGTATTCAAAACATGGAAGAAATAGTTGTTTCGGGCTTACGTGCTAAAGATGCTCCTAACAACATAACAGTTAGCAAAAAAGAATTGCAAGTCAAGAATTTTGGTCAAGACATGCCAACGCTTTTGGAGTTTACTCCTTCGGTTGTAACCACTAGTGATGCAGGAGCTGGCATTGGATACAGTAGCTTGCGTATACGCGGGGTTGACGCTAGTCGGATAAATGTTACCATTAATGGGATTCCGGTCAATGATCCAGAGTCTCATGATGTGTATTGGGTCAACATGCCGGATTTAGTTGGTTCAATTGAAAACATGCAAGTGCAGCGTGGGGTGGGGTCTTCTACCAATGGGGCCGCAGCTTTTGGAGCAAGTGTGAATATCAAAACTAATGAACTCAAAGCACAGCCATTTGCGCGCATGGATCTTTCGGGAGGTTCTTTTGGCACACTCAGAGGAACGCTTCAGGCGGGTACAGGCTTGCTCGATAATCGTTTTTGTTTAGAAGCGCGCCTTTCGGAAATACGCTCTGATGGCTACCTTGATCGCGCCACATCTGACTTGCGTTCAATGGGCCTCACCGCCACGTACCTTTCCAAAAAGTCAGTTTGGAAAGCGGTAGTCTTAACGGGCGCTGAGCGCACATATCAGGCTTGGTATGGCACGCCAGAAAGTCGTTATCGTGGCGATTCCCTTGGTATGCTCGACTACGCCACGCGCAATGGCCTGAGCGCTGCCGAAACCCAAAACTTATTGGAGTCGGGGCGTACCTATAACTTTTACAGCTATGCCAATCAGGTTGATAACTACCAACAAGACAATTACCAACTCCATTTCATACATCGATTTTCCTCAAAACTTGAGCTTAATTTGGCGGGTCATTATACCTATGGAAGAGGTTACTATGAAGAATTGAGAAACCAAGATGCACTTTCTGATTACGGACTCGCGCCTGTAGTACTTGGTTCAGATACCCTTGTTACTTCTGACCTAATCAGAAGAAGATGGCTAGACAATCATTTTGTTGGATTGGTTTATGGTCTTAATTACCAATTGAAACCCCATTTGAAATTGACCCTTGGAGGTGCAGCAAACCGCTATAAGGGTTTGCATTTTGGTGAATTGATCTGGGCGGAATATGCCTCGAATAGTCAGATCTACGATCGCTATTATCAAAACGATGCACTCAAAACAGAACTCAGTACCTATCTCAAGTCCAATTATTCGCGCAACGGCTTGGATCTTATACTAGACCTCCAATACCGTGGTATTGCGTATCAATTTTTAGGTGTGGATCAGGTTAGTGGCAATTTGACGGACGTTACCCAACATGTTAACTATCATTTCTTTAATCCAAAAGTAGCATTCGCTAAGCTAATAGGGTCTCATCAATTTTTTGGATCCTTTGGGATTGCCAATCGCGAGCCTGTCCGAAGAGATTTTCGAGAAAGCACCTCTGAAAATAGACCAAGTCCAGAACGCATGTTCGATACGGAATTGGCGTATCGTTTGCAGTTCAAAAAATTCAATGCGCAGGCCAATATTTTTTGGATGTATTACCATAATCAATTGGTGCTTACAGGGCAAATTAATGATGTTGGGGGCTACACCCGAACCAATGTTGATCGTAGCTATCGTGCGGGTCTTGAACTAGAAATGGGTTATCAACTGAATAAAAAACTGAGCATTCAAAGCGCCACAACACTCAGTCAAAACGAGATCATCAATTTTGTGGAATATGTAGACGTTTATCTTGATGTTGATCCCTACTATACACAAATTCAAATTCAGCATGGCACAACCGATCTTGCTTTTTCACCTAGCTTTATTCAAACATTGGGCCTGCAATATAGTCCAGTAGAGGGCCTCGCTTTTGGAATCCAGAGTAAGTATGTATCGCGCCAATTTTTAGATAACACCACTAATGTAGGCAGAAGTCTAGACCCGTTTACTTTTACCAACTTCATTTGTAATTACAAGGTCAAGCAAACATTTGCCAAAGAGGTCGAAATAGGTTTAGCGGTCAATAACTTATTCAACGCAATGTATGCGAATAACGGCTACACGTTTAGTTACCAATATGCTGGTCAGATAACCACTGAAAATTTCTATTATCCACAAGCAGGCCGACATTTCTTACTGAAAATGAGCATCCAATTTTAATTATCTATCTTTGAAAAAATTCTCCTCATGAAAAATATCTTCGCCACATTTATTACGCTTATTGGATTAACTGCTCAAGCACAAGTTTTAGAAAAGCCACAATTAGTGGAGAAAATTGATACCAGTGCCATACTCATTCAAGATATCAACGAGCCGCAGGTAGCCACAGAAATATGGGTGGCACCAGATGTAGCAGAAAGCCGCAATACGCCATCATTTCCTGGAGGTCAAGAAGCTTTAAACGCATACGTCAAGGAGGAAGTTGAAAATTTTATTTTTGCAGATACTAATGAAACTTTTCCTTGGGGAGAATCGGTCTATGTAGTATTTGAAATTGCCACTGATGGCAAAATAACCAATCCCACAATTGAAATGGGCTTCAATGCACTATTAGACAGCGCAGCTCTGGATATCGTTCGCAATATGCCGAATTGGACCCCTGCTAGTGATGAAAATGGCATGCCAATAGTTGCTAACTACCGGCTTCAAATTCTCTTCGATCTGGATTTAGACCTAGAGGAAGACTTTGATTTTGATGAAGAATCAAAAAGTGCCAAAGCACATTGGGCAGGTTTTGAATTTGGTTTTCAAGTTAATACGATTGGTTTTCTTGAGCCCTCAAGCTCTTTTGCTTCTACTCCTTATTGGGAGAATAATATTTCAAAAAGCATGTTATTCAATTTGAATACTTTCCAACACAAATTCAGATTATTGAATGATAATTTGGGACTTATAACAGGCTATGGCTTTAATTTTGGCGCTACAGAACTTACCTCTTCTTATGTACTTGAGCACAACGCAGACAGCGTTTATGCCATCATAGACAATAACCAAGTGTACAAGCGCAATACCTTGTATTCAGCTTACCTCACCGTTCCTTTACTGTTGGAACTTACCGCAGGCCAAGATCAACCTTACAAAAAGATATTTTATCTAGACGCGGGTGTAATTGGTGGCGTGCGCTTATACAGTCACCAACGCTTTACAGGTACTTATGCCAACGGCAACGAGTTTGAAAATACAACAAAATCAAAATTCAATCTAAATACTTGGATGCTCGACGCTACAGTACGTATAGGCTATGGCCATTTCGGACTTTTTGCAAATTATGCGATACTCAATATGTTTAAGGAAGGCACTACGGTGGGGGTTTACCCAATGCGCTTTGGGGTATCTTTTAACATTCCTCAGTAGCGGAATTGCAGGAGGTCATTGCCCGCCATAAATGCTTTGGCATCCATACGCTTTTTACCCTCCATCTGAATTTCTTTCACGAGTAAAGTAGTTTGTTGGCCACAAGGAAACAATATGCCTTCTTTACTCGCCTTAGGGCCATCCGTTCTATAACAACCTTGCGCACTAATTTCAGAACTAAAAATTTTAAATTGAACCAGCGCTTGTTTTTGTACCGACCAAAGTTGGCACCATGCGGCGGGGTATGGGTCTAGGCCCCTTACAAGATTGTGAATTTCTAGAGCTGTCTGCGACCAATCAATTTTTGTGTTTTCCTTGAAAAGTTTCGGCGCTAAAGCTCGTTTTCCCGTGAGTGCATTTTGAGCTTGTGGAACTACCGTTCCATCGGCTAAGGCGTTACAAGTTGCAAGTGTAAGATGAGCGCCTTTATCTTGCAAAAGATCGTGTAATTCCCCAACATTCATGGTGTCAGAAATGGCAACTGTTTCTTGCATCAAAATACTGCCGGCATCAATTTCTTCGTTGATTAAAAATGTAGTTACACCCGTTTCTTGCTCGCCATTGATGAGCGCCCAATTGATAGGTGCAGCTCCGCGATAAGCGGGAAGGAGCGAGGCATGCAAATTAAAGGTGCCAAGTCTTGGTAACTTCCAGACAACATCAGGCAACATACGGAATGCAACAACAACAAATACGTCGGCTCGTAGAGCGCTCAGGTC
>JAURNL010000025.1 GCA_030830205.1 Crocinitomicaceae bacterium
ATATCTCAAGTCGACGATCTAAATTTTCTTGGTACCTGCGTAGCTCAACGAGGCCAATTGCCGCTTGAATATCTGTCATATTGCATTTGTAGCCAGGCTCCAATACGTCATAACGCCAAGCACCCTTTTGAGTTTTTGCGAGCGCATCTTTAGATTGACCATGTAAAATTTTCATGTTGAAAGTCTTGTAAATTTCCTCATGATCAAAATGGTCGGTTAAATTAAAAGTAATGGCACCGCCCTCAGCAGTAGTAAGGTTTTTGACGGCATGAAAAGAAAAAACTGTGATGTCGGCAAGACTGCCTACACGCTTGTTATTGTACAAAGCACCAAAACTATGTGCTGCATCTGCAGCTAAGAGTATCCTACCAAGTTTTTCTTGCTCGGGTGAATTGGGTTCAAAAATGGATCTTTTATCTTCAATCAACTTAAAAAGTGCAGCGTAGTCACAGGGGAGGCCACCGATATCAACAGGCATAATAACTTTAGTTCTTGAAGTTATTGCACTTGCAACAGCGCTTATTGAGAGATTAAAGTTTGTCGGATCTGAATCTACTAGAACTGGTGTTGCGCCAGTATGCAAAACTACATTTGCGCTAGCACAATAGGTGTAGGCAGGTAAAATGACTTCGTCGCCAGGACCCACGCCCCACCAACGCAACAAAACTTCCATACCAGTTGTCCATGCGCTTACTGCTATCGTGGTTTTGGAACCACAGTACGCTGTAATTTCTTTTTCAAATTGCTTGGTTCGAGGCCCTGTTGTTATCCAACCGCTTTGAAGCGCTGCAGTGACTTCATCGATGACTGCCTGGTCAATACGGGGTGGGGAAAATGGAATCATAACAGTTGACTTAAACGTTTGTACAAAGATGCAGCAATTTGATCTCTATTGAAATGTTGGCTCACATATTTTCTACCGTTTTCACCCGCGCGTTTAATATCTTCGGGATTTGCAACAATAGATCTTATCACTGTGGCCAATTCTATGGCATTTTCAGGTTCAAAATACCATCCTGCTTTAGCTTGATCAATGAAATGACGCTTAGCCTCTCCATCTACCCCTAGAAGCAAGGGAACTTCCATAGCAAGTGCCTCAAATACTTTGGAGGGAATAGCACCTTGAAAAAGCGGTAAATTTTTAAGTGGCACTAATGCAATGTCAATGGCATGAAGAATTCTAGGCATTTCTGATTTAGATACAGGCTGGTAAAAATGAACATTTACCAGCTGTAGCTTTTCCTTTAGCTCAATCAATTTCTCTTTTTCAGGACCTGAACCTTGAATAATAAAGTGGATATTGTTGACATCACTAAGTTGTTGAGCGGCGAATAAAATGACCTCTAGGCCCTGAGCGTGACCAAGAATTCCTCCGTAAAAAAATAGGATATCCTCTGGCTTGAAACCGTTTTTAGTTCTGAAATCACTTGTTGTTAATTTAGCCGGATCATAAAATGCTGCATTCACCCCATTGGGTAACCAATAGACTTCTTTTTTGGGGAACCGCATTTGAATATCTGTTACAATACCTTGAGTTTGGCCAGTTATCAGCCTTGCACTTTGGTAGCATTTAGCTTCTAATTTGTATGCCATCTGGAGAAGTGAACCGTTGGTGACAATTCCCAATTTTTCGGCACTTTCTGGCCATAAATCGCTGACGTTGAAAATGAGTCGAGCATCGAGTGATTTGGCCAATGCCATTGCGCTATACCCCAAAAATAATGGAGGGCTTTCAACCATTATGAAATCAAATTTTTGAAGTCTTCTTCCACGCCAATAAGAGGTCCAGACAAAGCTAAAATAGTTGAGTAAACGCAACAATATGTGCTTGGAAGAAGAGACGAAAATATAAGCCCGGTGTACTTTTATACCATCAATTTCTTCTTCACGCTTCTTTCCATGTCTATACTCCTCTTGTATTTTCATGGTGGGGTAGTTGGGCAATGCAGTGAGCACTTCTACTTCAATACCGTATTTTTGAAGCCGAATAGCCAGCTCGTGCAAACGGTTTTGTGGAGCTCCAATTTCTGGCGGATAATATTGCGTAAGTATCAATAACCTCATTGCAATGTTTTTTTTGGCAAATAACTTAGTACAGTAAACCAGCAAAGGAAAAATACAATTCCGGAGGCCCTTTGTAAGAAACTCTCGAATAAGCAATAAATTATAAAGGCTATTAATAAGAGTAGCTTACTTAATTCCTTTTTTGAGTAAAAGTCCATGAATAGCAAGTAAAGAAGGCAAATGAAAAAGAATAATCCGACAAGTCCAATTTCATTCCAAACTTGTAAGAATTGATTGTGAGGGTTGAATTCTTTTTCTGCTTGTTTAGGGTAGCCCCATTGCTTTAGTTTTTTTGCTAAAGCGGGCTCCAAGCCACCTAGTCCTAATCCCATTGGATGTTCAATACCAAGTTGAACACTAGCGGTCCAAAGAATCAGTCTAACTTCATTTCCTTGAAGTGGTTCTTTTCTATTCTCTACAAATTTGGTCGGGTTTGCAATAAAGTGTTTTGTAAAATCGGCAGCATTTTGTGCGTCTGCTCGGATATCTTTACTAGAAAGGGCAACTGCAATACTCATCAAAAGAATGAATATTCCGGCAATAATCCCCCTTAACTTACCCAAATAGACCATTGAAGATTTAACGGCAAAAATGACAAGGATAAAACAAAGTGCAATAATACCAGCCAATGATCCTAAATGTATGTGCATGCCTGCAAATAGTAAAATGATAAGCCAACTTAACCAACGAGGTTTTGACGCAAACCATGCCACCTTTTGAAATAACAATCCAATAATGGCGAAAATTAAAAAAGCTGAAAAATAGGAAGGGTGATGAAGTTGAGAGAAATAGGTTGTACTAAAGCATCTTACGCTGTTGCCATGGGAAAGCGTACACATCAATGCATCATAATAGGCAATAATTATTAATACGAGGCAGCCAATGGTATGTGCCAACCACATTTGCGCTATTGGCAGAGGCTTGTTCCATTTGAAGGAAAAGAGTAAAGGAAAGGCAAACAGTGCTAATTTCCTTTCGAGTGCGCTCCAGTCAGGTGTATTAGCCCAAAATAAGGAGCTGATATAAAAAATAAAAAGTAATATCCAAGTGCTTTGAATAACCTGAAATTTTATTTGGTTTTCTTTTCGTAACAAACCAAAAACTGCCAACACAATCAAGAATATAAGAAAGGGGCCAGCTAAAGTTTTGAATAGAAGCCAACTTCCGCAAAATGCGATCAGAAATAAATTGAAAAGGCGTTGAATTGTTGGCATTTATATTGAAAAATAAAATTCTTTGAGCTTTTGGGCTTCTTTTTCCCAATTGTAATGAGCCTCAAAAAGACTCCTTGCCTTTCGTCCCAACTCGATGTTCTGGTGTTGTTGGGTTGTAAAAATCTTTAATTCCCTAGCGATTTGATCTACATCCTGTGGGTCTACGAAGGAAGCGCATGGTGAATCTTGTAGTAAATTACGGTATAAGGTAAAGTCGCTAGCAAGCACGCTACAACCAGCAGCTAAATATTCAAACATTTTAATGGGATATGCTTCTTTGTAACTCGGGGTTGGATGTAATGTCACAATTCCGACACTACACTGACTAAGGATCTGTTGAATTTTTTCTCTTTCAACTTGACCATGGTAAATCACTTTATTCCAAGAACTTGAATTTTGGAGTTCAGAAAGTAGTAGCGGATCATCGAATGTACCAGCTAAGTGTAATACAGCATCAATATCTTTCATTGCCAATACCACTTCTCTGATGCCCCTAGATTCATATAGTCCACCGATATAACAGAAATGCGTTCCTTTCTTTTGGCTCCAATCTGGAATTGGAAATTCGGATTTTAAGGGAAAATTCCGGATGAGAGCAACTTTTTTATGGTATTGTTCAAACCTTGCGCAAATACCAGGTGTAACTGAAATAATACCATTTAATTTTTTAGTTACGCGCTGCTCATACCATCGGTAGAAATGTGAAATGATCGTTCTGAACAACCATGGTATCCAAAATTTATCCATGATTTGCTTGGGTACATCCTCGTGGGAATCAAATATGACTTTTGCCCCAGTTTTTTGTAATTGGGGTGCAATCCTTAAAAGTTCAGGGTCATGGAGTTGGTAGATGTCTGCTCTAATGGTTAGTGCAGCTGCTAACACCTTATCCACAGTATATTTCATTCGTTTTCTTCGGATTTGAGTTTCCGCATTAAAGCTATGGATGTTTACACCGTCTTGAATCCGTGTTTTGGTATTTGGTACTACTATATGCACCTCAAATTCATTCACCATAGTTTTCGCCATCTTATGAAAGATTCGAATGTCTCCATCAAGGTGAACACTCGTCAGATGGCAAATACGTAAGTTACTAGACATATAGGTTATCCTTAGAAGGGCTCAACATGATTAGAACTAAAATTAGCCCCCAGCCTCCGCTAAAGAGTAGCGTCAGCAAAGAACCTGAACTCAGTAAAAGTAGCGGGAAAATTTGAAGGCTAAAGGCTAAGTTAGGATTGGTTTTCCTATAAATGTTGTTCAAAAATCCAAAAAAACTAGCTAGGAGTATGGCTGAAATAGGAAGACCCCACCAACCAAAATTGGCATAGCTGCGCATGAAATGTGCGGTATTCACGCTTCCTTTTATACCTTGTTTGGCATATTCAGGGTAGAAAAAAGCATATAGCTCTAGGTTATAATCAACTGCTTTTTGATCAATGAGTCGAGCATAAAGACCAAAATCACGCCCGTAAAGAAAAGGCTTATCCTTTGGCACATGGGTAAACCACATACTCATGGTCTTACCCGGGATGATAAAAATACGATTGAAAACACCCTCAGAAACCATATTTGCCCGATCTTTTTTTTCTAATTGTGGTGGGGAAAGATCATGTTCTCCTCCGTGTAATTGTGGATTATTTGCAAATATTGCTACTAAGAATAAACCAATCATGATACTTGTGCTGAGCAAACCATGCCACCATTTTCTATTGAACAAGTAATACAGAATAACTGGAAATCCAATCCAAAATATGAGGCTTTTTTGTAGGAGTGCAATGCCATAAAAACAACCAAGTCCAACACTGAAAATAAACCAGCTCATTTTTCTTTTACTTAGAAAAAATAGGGCAGTTGTAGGAAGTAAGGCTCTGATGGTCCAAGTACTGGCATAGTGCAACCATTTAGGTAGACCTGAAGAACTCGATTTGCGAATGATATTGGCTTCGGAGAGTTTGGAAGCGTTCCAGGCATCAATAAAAGGAATTTTTCCTAACCAACCGAAATGGATCAATACAATCAATAGCGCTAAGAAAAAAAGGTATTTATCTAAATTTTTTATTTTTAATTCAAAGCTTGAAATGGAAAATGACCACCGCGAAAGAAAGCTATATATGATTAAAAAAGGAATAAAAAATAGAAAAAGTAGCGGTATTGCAAAGCGGAGACCAGAATGATATATGAGGCCGATTTGGAGTAAAGCATACACCCCTAAATAACTAAAAAGGAAGGGGTGTGCTTTTATCAATGCGCTCAATTGTTTCATACGCGTTGATTTTCGTATTGCTTAACGCGGTTATATATCAGGCCGTAATAAAAGCTGTATGCTGTGAGGTCAATGAGGCAATAGCGCCAAACAAATTCTTGAATATCCTGCCCTGGATTTACGTAAAGCCAAAGCATTGTGGCAAAGTAAAGAATTTGCCAAATGGCACTAAAGCGTACTTCCTGAAGTGCAACAAGGGTAGAACTTAATGGGGAAACAACGAATTTAATAGTTTGACCAAATATGAGTACGCCTGTAAGTTGGCCAGCTAATCTCCATTCTGCTCCAAAAATAAATGCAAACAATGGTGATGCAAAAAATATCAATAGCAATGCGAGTGGCAAACTTAAAAGTAGAAGGGTGAGACTAACTTTTTTAAAATCTGGTACAATGGCTTCTTTTTTTCGAATGCGCTCTGCCTGATGCTGTAAGTATACTTGTGAGAGTGAAATAGAGATAAGTGCCATAGGCAAAGAGAGTACCATTCGACTAAGGTCAAATTGTCCTGTTTGTGCCTTTCCAAACGCTGCATTGACAATAAATACAGGTAGGGTAAGGCTAATTGTATTGAGTAAAGATGGGAAGGCATGATAAACAGGAAAACGCCAATATTTTTGTAGAGTAGGAATGATGCTTTTGAGGCTAAATGCAAAATGGAGTCCCATTTTTTTTGCTTGTAAATATCCACCAAAGAAGTTAATGATATC
>JAURNL010000026.1 GCA_030830205.1 Crocinitomicaceae bacterium
AAGGTCATGGCTACGATATGCCTAAATTTTTGACGGTAATTTACATCGGTTAATAAGATCTTAAGATACTCTAAAACAAGACGATGCGTCTTGCCACTACCCGCAGAAGCGGCATAAATGCGTAAGGCTTTGGAAGAAGGTTGGGACATTAACGGATATTGAGCTGAACTTTTCTTAAAATTAAGAACATTTTGAGTGTTTTGCCGTATTTTTGTTAGATGAGAGCAACTTTTTTAAGCATCGTACTCCTTTTATTTTTGAGCGCTTGTGGTGAAGAGACTCCTACAGTCCCAAATGCACAAGTTCAGGTGAGTATGCAACCAACATTTGGATCACTTCCTTTTTACATGGATAGTATCTATACTACTCAAGAAGGATACAAAATCAAATTCACTGAACTCAAATGTTATTTCACCCTGTTTGGCAATGGTACTCATGCACTTCATCAAGCTGCACTTCTAGATTACCGCGAAACAGGTAATCTTCTATTCAAAAAAGAAGCAGACTACGCTTTATATGACCAGATAGGATTCGTTATTGGTGTAGACAGTAGCCTCAATCACCTTGACCCTAGTGCTTTTCCTAACGAAAGCCCCTTGAATATAAGTAATGCAGGCCCAATGCATTGGGGCTGGAATCCAGGGTATATTTTTATAAATATCGAAGGGAAAGTTGACACACTGCTGGACGCAATCACCAACCCCAATCTTTCTTTTAGTTTCCATATCGGGACCGATACCTATTTACAAAACCTGCAATTCAACGACCTCAATTGGGTCGATATCGGCGACCAAGTGCGTGAGTTTAAACTCAAACTAGATTTGCTTGCGTTTTTAGGGCAAGGAGCAAACAGCATCAATCTAAGTAATGAAAACCTTACCCATACTGCAGCAGGCCAAGAAGCACTTTCACAAAAAGTGATTACTAATTTTAAAAATGCAATTAGTCCTTACTAATGAAAAATCTGATACTTTTCTTTAGTATTTCTGTTCTTTTTGTTGCTTGTCGAAAAGACAAAACGACTTTTGTGCCATCTCCATATGTGCTTGATATCCCGAACCATTTTCCGGATATGATTATTCCTGACGACAATCCTATGACGCAAGAAGGCGTTGCGCTAGGGCGTTTGTTGTTTTACGAAAAACGGCTCTCTGGTAACGACTCCATGAGTTGCGCTTCCTGCCATTTACCTCAGAGTAGCTTTTCAGATCCAAATAAATACTCCACGGGAATAGACGGCATTGAAGGCAATCGCAATTCAATGGCGCTCATCAACCTTGGCTGGGATAACTTTTTTTTCTGGGATGGTCGTGCCTCCTCACTTGAACAACAAATCTTAGAACCTATTCCGAACCCCATTGAAATGCACCAAAGCTGGACGGAAGCAGTTTATAAGCTTAACCTCGATATCAATTACCGAAATAAATTCTACCGTGCTTTTGGAGAACCAGGTATTGATTCCGTCAAAGTTGTCAAAGCAATAGCACAATTCATACGCACCATGATATCCGCCTCATCAAAGTACGACGTCATGTACAAATATGAAAATGGCATGAGCCTCACCTCATCAGAACAAAGCATATTGCAAACAGTAGACGTTGAAGAATGGGCCGGATATGATTTATTCAAGAGTCTCAATGGTGCGGATTGTTTTCATTGCCATAACGGGCCACTTATGCGCGTCAAGAAATACAGCAACAATGGTCTAGATGCCAATTTTACTGACCTAGGGCGTGGAGCAATAACGGGTAATCCTGAAGACTATGGTAAGTTCAAAGTGCCGACTTTGCGCAACATTGCCTTGAGCGCCCCCTACATGCACGATGGTCGTTTTCAAACCCTTGACCAAGTTATTGAACACTACTCTAGTGGTGTCCATATGTCACCAACTATCGATCCACTTATTGAGTTTGCTAACCAAGGAGGAGTACAACTTAGTGCACAAGAAAAATACTTGCTGAAAAAGTTCTTGCTCACCCTCACTGATAACTCCTTTATTTCAAACCCGAATTTCAAAGACCCACATTAATATGAGCATAAGTCGTTTAACAACTGAAGACAAGGCTTTAAAAATAAATCTAACTCAAGATATTTATGGCTGTTTTGCAGAAATTGGCGCAGGCCAAGAAGTAGCAGCTAACTTTTTTAAAGCTGGTGGGAGTTCAGGCACAATTGCCTATACTCAATCTGCCTACGACATGAAAGTTTCAGACTCGATGTACGGTGAAACCGTACGCTATGTTTGTGAAGAGCGTTTGCTCACAATGATTCATACGGAATTCAAGCACCTACAAGATATCTTGCCTGTAAAAAACAGAGATGCCCGTTTTTTCGCTTTTTGTAACACGGTTGAGTCACTGAATTATCACAAAACCAATCAAGGGCAAGGTTGGGTTGGGCTCCGATTTCAGTTGGGACCAAATAAAAAGCCTAATGATGTCATCCTGCACATTAAAATGCACGATAACAGCCATAAAGCCCAACAAGAGGCGCTAGGCATCCTTGGTGTCAATCTTATTTATGCGTGTTATTTCCAGTCGGAAAATATCGATGATTTCATTGATGGTATCGTACACCGTCTGCCGCCAGATCGAATGGAAATCGATATGTTACGTATTTCTGGTCCGGATTTCGAAGATATGGACAACCGTATCATTGCACTCAATTTAGTGCGCCGCGGCATCACCAATGCCACTATGTTTGACCTTGCAAAAAATGTGATGCAGCCATCGACTGCTCTCTACAAGAAAAACATCTTATTGATGAGAGGTCGTTTCAGACCAGTTACCAAGGTACATATCGACATGATTGAGCGTGCACGTGCTGCATTTGCTAAGGAAAATCGCGTCAAACCTGAACAACTCGAAGTTGTATTTGAACTTACACTTAAGGACCTAACCGCCGATGGTAAAATCTCTGATAAAGACTTTTTAGATCGTGCTGAATTGCTAGGATCACTTGGCTATACCGTAATGGTCTCAAATTACCTCAAGCATTATAAGATGCTAGAATACCTCTCTTCTATTGCGAGAGGCAACCTGGTAGGGGTCATTATGGGTATTTACAACCTGCACATCATCTTTGATGAAAAATATTATGACAATTTGCCCGGCGGATTACTCGAAGCATTTGGCAGGGGCTTTGGTCATAATGTCAAGCTCTATATTTACCCAGCGCTCAATGTAGAAGATGGAAGTCTATATCATTTGGGTAATATCAAATTACCAGAAAATATGATAGGGCTCCTCAATTACATGCAGGCAAACGATAAAATCACAGCGCTTCAAGAATACGATACCAGCCTACTTCATATTCTTTCCGATGATGTCTTGAGTAAAATCAAAGCCAATGCACAAAGTTGGGAAGACGACGTACCTTATGAAGTGGTGAAAGCCATCAAGTTTTTTGAACTCTTTGGCTACCAGCAAAAACTGGAGACCCACTAATGCCACATATTAAGAATGCCCTTATTCGTTACCGCATCATCGATCGAATGTTGCGCAATAAGTATAAGCCATTTCCTTCAAAAGAAGCGTTAAGATCTGCCTGTGAAGACGCTTTGTTTGGATCTGATTCAGGTGCACATATTTGTGCTTCAACAATAGAAAAAGACCTGTTTAATATGAAGATGGAGCACGACGCTCCAATCCGTTACAGTAAAAAAAATGGCGGCTATTTTTATGAGGATCCGTTATTCAGTATCAATGATATCCCCTTATCAGAAGACGAACTTTCCTCCATACGATTTGCTGTTTCTACACTACAACAATTTAAAGAAGTTCCCTTTTTTCAACAATTTGGCCTGGCAATTGATAAAATTGTCGACCGTGTGGCAGTTGGAGAACAAAACCAAGAGATGTCCAAATACATTCAATTTGAGGCAGCTGTTTCTACAGGAGGAAATGAATACTTACCTACACTTTTAGAAGGCATCCAAGCTAGAAAACGCGTTTGGTTTATGTATACTAGTTTTCAGCAACAACAATCTAAACCGCGCAAAGTAAGCCCTCTTTTTTTAAAAGAGTACCGCAATCGATGGTACCTCATTTCGTTTGACGTCCAAAAAAAGGATATCCTGACTTTTGCATTGGACCGAATGTCTGAGCTTCAACTTTTGGACGAGGTCTCCCAAATTCCATTGGCATTCGACGCCACAGATTACTTTCGAGATGCCATTGGCATAACAACTCTTAAAGGAGAAGCACAAAGGATCGTCCTAAAAGCTGATGCGATTGCCGCGCGATATATCGAAACACAAGCATTCCATTCATCTCAAGTGTGTATCAAAAAAAATGTGGACTTTAGTGTCTTCGAATTAAAAGTGCTCGTTACAGAAGAATTCATTCGTAGTCTATTAGGTTATGCTGGCGAAATTGAAGTCTTGGAGCCAGATAACCTTCGACAGACACTTAAAGAAAGAGCCCATTCACTCCTTAACCGCTATCAAACCTAAAAAATATGTCCGTAATTACTTCCCATTTTGATGAGGGTGTTCTCACCCTTACTTTGAACAGGCCAAGCGTCTTCAATTCGTTCAATCGTGAAATGGCATTACAGCTACAAACTGAATTGGACCGTTGCGCTACAGATGACCTCATCCGAGCGATAGTCATTACAGGAGAGGGCAAGGCATTTTGCGCTGGACAAGACCTCACCGAGGCAACAGATCCTGATGGCCCTGAATTGCAACAGATAGTAGCAGATCACTATAACCCTATTATTCTGAAAATTCGCACTTTAGAAAAACCTGTAATTGCTGCTGTAAACGGAGTTGCTGCTGGCGCAGGCGCCAACATTGCGTTGGCATGTGATATTGTTATTGCCAAAGAAAGTGCATCGTTTATCCAAGCTTTTTCGAAAATTGGACTGATCCCTGATTCAGGTGGCACCTTTATGTTACCGCGTTTAATCGGTATCCAAAAAGCAATGGCATTAATGCTTACTGCAGATAAAGTGAGTGCACAAGATGCCGAAAGTATGAACATGATTTATAAAGCAGTTGCCGACGACAATTTCAATGAAATGATCAACGATTTTGCAAAAAAAATGGCCCAAATGCCTACTAAAGGTTTAGGACTCACTAAAAGAGCTTTGAATGCTAGTTTGGATAATTCTTTGGAAAATCAGTTGAAACTTGAAGAAATACTGCAAACAGAGGCAGGAAAATCCCACGACTTCCAAGAAGGAGTGGCAGCCTTTCTTGAAAAAAGAAACCCAATCTTTAAAGGAAACTAAAATGAAAGCAATCATCGGTGTAATTGGAGCTGGCACAATGGGTGCTGGTATCGCACAAGTAGCAGCACAAGCCGGACATAAAGTTGTATTGACTGATACAAACCCAGACCAGCTATTGCGTGCCGAAGAACAAATTAAATCCAGCATTGAAAAACTCGTCCACAAAGGAAAGCTAACAGCTCAATTAGGGCAAGATGCAATAAACAACCTTCGCTTTTCAACCCAACTAAGCGAACACAGTGAAGCTGGCTTAGTTATTGAAGCGATCATTGAAAATTTAACCGTAAAGCATCAAGTTTTTGAGCAACTAGAACAAGTTGTATCTCAGGACTGTATTTTGGCTAGCAACACTTCTTCGCTATCGATCGCCTCCATTGGTGCTTGTTTACAAAACGCTACCCGTTTCATGGGTATTCATTTTTTCAATCCAGCAACGCTGATGCCTCTTGTTGAGGTGATTCCGGGTGTTGCTACGAGCATAGAACATACACAGCATATTGAAGCATTAATCAGTGGTTGGAATAAAACAGTCGTTGTTTGTAAAGACACACCTGGTTTTATTGTCAACAGAGTTGCGAGACCTTTTTATGGAGAAGCGCTCCGTATCTACGAAGAAGGATTGGCTGACTTTGCAACCATAGACTGGGCAATGACCCATATTGGAGGCTTTAAAATGGGCCCGTTTACGCTTATGGACTACATTGGAAACGACATCAATTATACCGTAACAGAGACCGTATTCGCTGCTTTTTATTACGATCCGCGTTTCAAGCCGTCATTCACACAAAAACGACACATGGAGGCAGGATTTTTAGGGAGAAAGTCAGGAAGGGGATTTTATGATTACAAGGAAGGCAGTATGCTTGCTACCCCTCATGAAAACCAAGCCTTAGGTCAACAAATATTTGAACGCATTCTTGTGTTATTGATCAATGAAGCGGCTGATGCTGTTTTTATGCAGGTTGCCAGTCCTAGAGCGGTAGACCTTGCCATGACAAAAGGTGTAAATTATCCAAAAGGATTATTGGCTTGGGCCGATGAGCTCGGCGCATCATGGGTATTGGAGCGACTTGAATTACTCTTTGCAGAATATGGAGAAGACCGCTATAGACCCAACCCTCTACTGCGCAGAATTGCTCGCGAACAAAGCAAATTTATTTTGTAACTTTGCATCCTAATTATTTGAATTCATGGCATACCTATTTACATCCGAGTCCGTATCAGAAGGGCATCCAGACAAAGTATCTGACCAAATTTCAGACGCGCTCATAGACAATTTCATGGCTTTTGACCCTAGTTCAAAAGTGGCTTGCGAAACCCTAGTAACCACAGGACAGGTTGTCTTAGCTGGAGAAGTGAAATCAACAGTATACCTCGACGTTCAAAAAATTGCTCGAGAAACCATTCGTCAAATTGGCTATACCAAGTCTGAATATATGTTTGATGCCAACTCTTGTGGTATCTTATCTGCCATTCACGAACAATCTTCTGATATCAATCAAGGAGTTGAACGCAGCAATCCGGAAGACCAGGGTGCTGGTGACCAAGGCATGATGTTCGGTTATGCCACTAAAGAGACTGATAACTACATGCCATTGGCTTTAGATTTAGCACACAAAATTTTAGAGGAAATGTCTGCGATTCGAAACAACGAATCTGCACTTATTCCATATCTTCGTCCTGACGCTAAGTCACAAGTTACCATCGAATATTCAGATGATAATATTCCTCAGCGCATAGACACAATTGTTGTTTCGACTCAACACGACGACTTCGCTCCAGAAGCCGAAATGCTAGCGAAAATCAAAAAAGACATCATTGAAATTGTAATTCCGCGTGTAAAAGCGAAACTCAAGCCAGCCTTACAAGCACTATTCAATGAAGCCATTACCTATCATATCAACCCAACTGGTAAATTTGTAATCGGTGGGCCTCACGGTGACACCGGTCTTACAGGTCGCAAAATCATCGTAGATACATACGGAGGTAAAGGTGCTCACGGCGGAGGTGCATTCTCAGGAAAAGACCCATCTAAAGTAGACCGCTCTGCAGCATACGCCACTCGTCATATTGCTAAAAACATGGTAGCAGCGGGCTTGTGTGACGAAGTACTCGTGCAAGTTTCATATGCTATCGGTGTGGCAGAACCTTGCGGATTGTACATCAATACCTATGGCACTTCTAAAGTTGAAATGAGCGATGGCGAAATGGCGACCAAAATTGGTCAAATCTTTGACATGCGCCCATACTTCATTGAACAACGTCTCAAGTTGCGCAATCCTATTTACCAAGAAACTGCAGCATACGGCCACATGGGCCGTACAAACGAAGTGGTTACCAAGCACTTCACTGCACCCGACGGTAGTAAAGTGAGCCGTGAAGTAGAGCTATTTACTTGGGAAAAGCTCGATTATGTAGATCAGATCAAAACGGCTTTTGGCCTCTAAAATGAGCTTTAGAACCATCTGGACAACTCCTCATCGAGATGTCGAAGTGATTGACCAAAGACAACTACCACACCAATTCGTTGTTGTCAAATTACAAACGTATCAAGATGCGGACCTCGCCATTCGTACAATGACTGTCCGGGGAGCGCCGCTCATTGGTGCTACTGCTGCATATGGTATCTTTTTGGCAGTACGTCAAATGATCAACGAAGGATTAGACGGCACCTTTCTAGATAATGCATTTAGCACACTTCGTGCTTCTCGACCAACTGCAGTCAATTTATTTTGGGCACTAGATCGAATGAGAAGCGCCTTAGACAATTCCAATGATTTTTTAGAAGCTGCTTGGCAAGAAGCTGAACTAATTGTAGCTGAAGACATTGAAACTTGTCGAATGATAGGCGTGCATGGATTGCCACTTATTGAAGCGATTGCTGCTCAAAAAAATGGTGAACCAGTACAAATATTAACGCATTGTAATGCTGGTATGCTAGGTTGTATTGAATGGGGAACCATTACCTCTCCAATTTATCAAGCCGTTCAAAAAGGGATCAAGGTTCATGTATGGGTAGATGAAACACGCCCACGCAATCAAGGTGCAAACCTCACAGCATATGAACTCACACGACATGGCGTTTCACACACACTCATCGTAGACAATACAGGAGGGCATCTGATGCAGCACCAAATGGTAGACCTCGTTATTGTAGGCACAGATCGTACTACTCGCAATGGAGATGTAGCCAATAAAATAGGTACTTACCTCAAGGCTCTAGCTGCCAAAGACAACAACATTCCCTTTTATGTAGCGCTACCGTCAACTACCCTTGACATGACCATTCGCGACGGCCTTTTAGAAATCCCAATCGAAGAGCGGGACCAAAATGAAGTCAAATATGTTGTTGGTAAGTCTGCTTCGGGGAACATAGAGCCTGTATTAATTTGCCCAGAAACAACACCCGCAGCCAACTACGGTTTTGATGTTACTCCAGCTCGTTTGGTCTCAGGACTCATTTCTGAAAGAGGTGTTTGCGCAGCTTCAGAGGAAGGAATACTTAGTTTATTTCCTGAGTACGCTTCGAAATAATGATTAATTTCAATTAATCAATTACTACAACCAAATCCCAAATATTGAAATGAAGCTCCAATATCTTTTTTTGGTTTACATTCTTTCTTGGATTACTGCTGTTTTTCATGCTCAAATCCAAGGCAGATGGCATAGTAATTTTCAAGTAGCTGGTCAATCACTGTTGATGGATTTACAAATCGAGGGAATTGGACGCGATGGCGAAATCATCGTTTCGCTGCCGGATCAGCCTAAATTGAAACCTCAAACAATGGAGACCTTTAGTTTGTTTTCTGATAGTTTGTGGTTCCAATGGAATATGATTGGTCTGAGTTATTCCGCCAAACTTCAGGGAGATTCATTGGTTGGAACCATGTCTCAATCTGGCCTATCTTGGGAAGCCGTCTTCTTTAAGGAAGTTCAAATCGCCAAAGCTGTGCCGGGTAAAATACAAGACCCTTTAGCGCCTTTCCCTTATATAGAAAGCGAAATTGAAATTCCTACCTCTAAAAAAATTACAATTTCAGGAAGCCTCATCATGCCTAAAGTTGAGCTATCTAATGTATTCCCACTCGTGATTATGGTCTCTGGCTCAGGCGCACAAGACCGCAACTGTGAAATTCTAGGTCACAAACCATTTTGGGTATTGGCTGATCATTTGGGGAGAAATGGCATTGCATCTTATCGTTACGACGACAGAGGTACAGGTAAATCAAAAGGAGAATTTGAAAGCAGCACACAAGTAGATTTCGCCAATGATTTAGTAGCGCTTATTCAATACTTCAAAAAGGTATATCCCAAGGCTCAAATTTATATTTATGGCCATTCAGAAGGTGGTATGACCGCTCTGCGTGCAGCGGTTCAAACCAAGAATATTGC
>JAURNL010000027.1 GCA_030830205.1 Crocinitomicaceae bacterium
CTGTGTCAGGATGTTATTTTTTTGGGTAAGGTCCGCGACACTGTTCACGTTCTCGACATAGTCGATCTATTTTTGCTACCCTCTCAAACCGAGAGTTTTGGACTTGCCGCGCTAGAGGCAATGGCAATTGGCATTCCCGTAGTTTCATCAAATACAGGAGGGATTCCAGAAGTAAATTTACACGGTGTATCAGGATATTTATCAGATGTTGGGCAAACAGATGAAATGGCTAATTATGTGTTAGACATTTTACATCCTGAGCATATTAGTAACTTCAAAAAAGGTGCAACTGAAACAGCTCAAAAATTTAGTTTGTCTGCTATCTTGCCGTTATACGAAGAATTATACACTAAATTAGTTCAAAAAAAGGGATGAAAATAGGTGTTTTGTTATCAGGTTCTGGTGTCTATGACGGAGCGGAAATTCATGAGTCCGTACTCACACTGCTCGAAATCGAAAATTTAGGTTATGAGGCAGTTTGTATTGGAATCGATGCCCCACAGTATCATGTAATCAATCATCTGAACGGTGAAACGCAAGATCAAACCCGAAATATGCTTCAAGAAGCCGCACGCATTGCAAGAGGTAATATTCGTGAAATTAGTACGGTAGTACCAGCTGATATCGATGCACTCGTCATTCCAGGTGGCTTTGGTAGTGCAAAGAATTTTTCAAGTTGGGCCTTCAATGGACCAGAAGCCCTTATTCGACCAGATGTCAAATTATTACTAGTCAATTTGTATAATGTTGGAAAGCCAATAGTCGCACTGTGCGTAAGTCCAGTATTGCTCGCGTTGGCATTTGAAGACATGCCAATCGGTCAACAACTCACTATAGGTAGTTCAACATCTCCCTCTCCTTATCAAATCGCTGATTTCCAAAAAGGTCTTCAAAGTAAAGGCGTATTGACTCAAGAATGTACTATTGATGAAATTTGTATTGATGAGGTAAATCGCATTATAACTGCTCCTTGTTACATGTTAGAAGCAAGCTTGCCCGCCTTACAACAAAATATTCGCCAAGCTCTAAAGGCCCTCAAACAACTCCTTGAAGCCTGAACAAGAACATATCGACCAATGGCTTGATGCGCGTAAAAATCAACGTGCTGAGCGCAATGCTGCCAATTTACTGGCTGGACTTGAAAAAGGATCGCGCGCAGCTTTGGGTCAGGCCATCACACTTATTGAGAGTAGCAATCCTTCTGACCAAATTATAGCGCAACAATTATTGCGCAATTTGCCAACTTCTCCTGACCTTGCCAAGCGTATCGGGATTACAGGTGTTCCTGGGGTAGGTAAAAGTACTTTCATTGAAAACTTTGGCCTTCAGTTGTTGGAAAAGGGTTTTAAAATTGCAGTTTTGGCTATTGACCCATCCTCCTCAAGAAGCGGGGGCAGTATTCTTGGAGATAAAACCCGCATGGAACGCCTCTCCAAAAATAAGAATGTATTCATTAGGCCCAGTGCAGCCGGCCAAACATTAGGTGGTGTTGCTAAAAATACACGCGAGGCAATCGCCCTTTGCGAGGCAGCAGGCTATGACATTATTTTAATAGAAACGGTTGGGGTGGGGCAATCCGAAACACTCGTTCATGGCATGGTCGATTTCTTTTTGCTGCTTATGTTAGCTGGCGCTGGAGATGAACTTCAGGGCATCAAACGCGGCATCATGGAACTCGCCGATACAGTTGTTATCAACAAAGCCGATGGCTCTAATGAAGCTGCAGCAAAAGCAGCGCGTTCAGAGTATGCTGCGGCACTCCATGTATTTAGCCAAAGACCAGATGGGTGGCAACCACGCGTGCTTTGCGCCTCTGGCTTAACTGGATTAGGGCTTTCAGAATTATGGTCCCAGATCGAAGCATTTTTTATTCAAATGCAATTAAACGGTGCAATTTTAGAAAATAGAAAGCAACAAGAATTGAAATTATTTGATCAACTCGTTGATGATCTATTGAAACAGCAATTTTTACTAGATCCCGCCAAGAAAGCATCATTTAATCGACTCAAAGAGACTATTGCAAGTGGTCAATTGCTAGCGTATGAAGCTATTTTAACCTTTCAAAATACAAATTAGTATTTGATTACTTTAAAATTCCCCAAAACTTCATTCTTTTTAACTACCCTTAAGAAATAGATGCTAGCTCTACTTTCCGTGAGGCTTATTGATGTATCTACTTCACTATTGTTTACCAGTCCCGATTGGACTTTTCGGCCATTGAGGTCATAGATTTCGAATGAACATCCTTCAGCAAGCGACTTATTGTCATGTGTTAATACAAAAGTGCCGTTTGACGGATTCGGCGCAATGCTAAAATGGATATTAGGGCCATCTGGCGGTAATGGTGCTACTTTAAATACGGCAGTAAATGTCTGGTTGGTTTGTGTTACATACACTTCAATGCTATCGGAGAGGCTGTCGCTGATATTGTTTGCCGGCAACCAATGAGAGAAAATATAACCTGGTTTTGCAATGGGTTGCATTTGAATTGGAACTCCGTCAAAATAGGTCCCCGACCAAGGGTAGGTGGTGGGTTGTATGGTGTTGAGATGAATTTCTCCTGCTAATGGAGGTTCTACTTCTAGATTGACTTGTACTTTTTTAGTAAGATTGAATTGCGTCCTCATTTGATTAAATACAAAAGTCGATCTACAAAGGAGTTGCTCTCTAAATACCTCGTGATTGGACTCAAAGGTGGCCATTTGACCTGCGATGTTGTTTGGGTTGCCCCAACGGGCAAACTGCTTTGGCATTTCGGGAAGCATAGATTCGTAAAAAGCTTGTTCTGTAGCTATAAGTTGTTCTTGGCGGTAGCTGGTATTCATTAAGTCGGCAAAACGGTTGATGAAATAATTACGGTAGCCTAAATTTTGAATACTTTGTTTCCAAATATTGATATATGGATTGCTTTGCGACTGCCCCATCATATAGGCAATGTGGTTATCAGTACAGTTAGTCCAGCCATTAGGTTGCATAGACAATTCAAGATCAATGAGCGCAAATCGCCAACGATTATTACTGGCATCTGAACGGTAGATTTTAATATTGTTACCAGGCCAATCAACATTACCCATCCATGACTCAGCAATGATATAATCCGTATAATGCTCAAGGTCAAAATATTGATCAGCATCTTGCCAATAACTCGAGGAGGAAGGGTTAAGAGAGTTGAAATTGTTGTAGTCAGACCAAAAATGGTTTACATCTCCTTCAACGGCGCGTAGAATAAGGTTGTACCAATAACTAAGTGAGAGAATTTCGATGGAATCACGTGTGGCATTGTCTTGCTGCTCAAAGTACTCTTGATTGAATTTTTCACGAAGTTCATAAAGTCCAAAATAAGCACCATTAACATATACACTTACCGGACGGTAGCTCGAGTAATAATTTCTTGTACCCTCGCTCATCATACGTACCTGGCAAGCATCTTTATAGGGTAAATTTAGGTATTGATTGGAGCCATTTCTTAAATAGATATCGCTGTATTTATTGCGATTTGGTCGATCAGGTAGTAGTGGAAATTCAATGAACTTATCTCCATAAGTCCCGTGTGCTAGACTCAGACGAAACGAATGTTGAGGTTGCGACCGACTTCCACCAGCACCTCCATCCATTCGGATTGCAGTTTTAGTCTGGTGAATTAAAGGGTGGTTTTGTCCCGTATCTAGCAGTATTGCATAAGCAGGCTTTACCCAATCAGTCCACCAATTATCAAAAATCCCACTTGAACCATATAAATTTTCATTGGGGGTATTCACAATTAAAATAGGGGTAGTATGGTTGATACCAAAAAGATAGGTGGCCACCGCTTGCTCGCTAGCTAAAAGGTTCGGATTTGAAATTGGGAAAATTCTGGCGCGTAAGACTTGATTTGAACTTATGGTAATCGGACCACTATAGCTGACAGAATTTATCGTAGGGTCTTGACCATCTGTGGTATAAACTAGCTTACCGATATTGTTTGGTATACTAGAAGTAATTTCAACACTTTGAATCTCATCATACAGACCACTCATTAAACTAATTTGCGGACGGGGTAGTGTATCTGAATAGTTTTGTAAATCGTTACTTGAACCAGGGCTCGGAGACATCCAAGTTTTGTTTGAATCTCCATTAGGAAATCGTCCAATTGAAATGTCAGGTTGAGGGCAATCGATAATAAAATCATCCTGTAAAGTGTTTGCCGGATTAAATAAATAAACATGCTCACCACTTCCGTTAATTTTAAAATTGGTGTGAAGTTGTTCTCCTTGAAGTGGCAAAAATGCTGAATTAAGTTCTTGAAGAGAGGTGTGATTGAGGGAAATATCAATATAATTATAGAATTCCCCGATTGTATTTGCGACTTGAAAAGCGAGTGAGTTAATTGGGCCTGCACTCAGTCCGGCTGCTTGCATTTCGCTGGCTAAAATAAGTATTTGGTGTCGAGCTCCCCAGTACCAATTGCCATAAGGTGCAGGGTAATCAGTGGGGCTATTGGTAAGGGTACCAGTACCAATAATGGTGTTATTGAGTTTGATATTTGGTCTTTGATTATACAACTGACCAAGGTTATTGCTGCATGCAGCTGGCGAGCCATCTACAAAACTAGCTATACACGAGCCAAACGTAGTAGCGTGTTGATAAAAGATCGAGTTTTCGGTATAACCGCTATTGTTGTAGGAACAAATATTGATAATTATATTGGAATTTCCATCCCAAATAAAAGTTTGAGAAAAATCATGTGTATTCCAACCATTTAATGGCTGAAAATTGGAGTTATATGCCGTCGATACAAAGGGCGCGCTGCCATAGCGGTTTTTTCCACTACAGAATACCCTAAGAAATGACTGTGCCGGAAGATTAATATTTGGAAAAATCCAAGCATTCAAACCATTTAACTGATCGGCTAACTTCCAATTTTCTAGGTTGACGTCCAAATTGCTGCCATTGAATAATTCTATCCAATCAGGAGAATCTCCGTTTTCATCTTGTAGCGCAACTGCATTTTTGTTACAACCTTCGTTAATAAAAATTTGTCCATTAACGACAGTAAAAAAGCAGCAAATGAAAAACAGCTGAAAAAATCTCATGAGACGAAAGTACAAAAAAAAGCCCGGCTGATGCCGGGCTTTTAAAGCTAATAAAAGCACTGTTAATGGATAAGTTGAATGGCTTTGCGCACAATAGCATCTTCGCTTTGGAGTTCCAAAAGATAAGAGCCGTTGGCAAGCTGATTCGTTGATACTTGGTATTTTCCTTCGCTAATTGTCATCAATTGAAGTGCTACTCTCTGACCAAATTGGTTGTAGAGTTCCACTGAATGCAATGCAGGGCCTACAATAAAGAATTGGCCATTGCTTGGATTGGGGAAAATTTGTACGTTGTTTAAGTCATTTATAGCAAGACCTACAAGTGAGTTCACCACAATAGAATCAGTATAAGTACAACCTAAGGAGTCAGTGATTGTGAGTACATAGGTGCCGCCATCTAGGTTGCTAAGGTTTGGTGTCGTTGCGTTGTTGTCCCAGCTATAAGTGTATGGGCTAGATGCACCACTTACATTGATGTCTATGGCGCCATCTGCACCAAAAATTGCTGGTGTAACCATAGCACTTACCATCCAAGCTGCTGGTTCGTTTACGCTTGCGGCAGCAGTTGTACTACAACCATAAGCATCTGTAACCACAACTGAATAGTTACCTTCGCTCAAGCCAGAAAGCACCGATCCTGAGGTTGAAACACCTGCCCAATCATAGCTGTAAGGTCCAGTTCCGCCAGTTGCAGTCACCGTTACGCTTCCTGTTCCAGTACCATAGCATAATGGGTTAGATGCATTGGCCGTTGCTGTGAGATCTGTTATCGCAAGTACTGTTGTAACCGTATCAGTACAACCCAAGTCATCTGTTACCACACAAATGTAGGTACCCGCACCTACGGATGTTAAGTATGTACTGGTATTGTTAGTTCCCGTCCATTGGTAGGTGAAAGGGGCAACACCATTGGTTGCTGTAATTTCTATGTTTCCTGTTTGGGTGCTATTACAAAGCACTGCAGTTCCATTAGCCGTTCCAGCTATGTTGGACAACTCTGTAAGGGTATTGGAAATAATAACCACACATCCTGTAGCATCTGTTACAGTACATTCGTAATTCCCTGCTGTTAGGTTACTCAAGGTTGGCGTCGTAGCTGGGTTGCCCGTCCAAGTGTAAGTATATGGTTCCACACCTTGGCTTGCACTAAGAACAATATTGCCTGTAGACTCTCCACCACACGTGACATTTTGTGTCGTAGCCGCCACAGTTAGGTTCGATAAACTTGGCACGATCACGTTTACGGTAGTCGGACATCCATTGATATCGGTTAATATACAAGGATATTGCCCTGCGCCTACACCACTTATATTTGAGGTTGTTGCACCGTTTGACCATAGGAAGTTTACGGTGCCAGTTCCACCTGTTGTGGTGATACTTGCTGAGCCATCATTTGCACCACAAGATGCAGCAGTTGTGTTTACGGTTTGGTTGTAAGCAACACAAGTTTTAAAGATAGGGTTCACGACGAAAGAGTAAGCAGAAGTTGTATAAGTTCCTCCATTGCTTCCTGTCCAACGATAAAACACCATGTTTGCAGAAGTGTAATCCGTTGAAGTTGCTAAGCGGATATTGCCCGTAGTAACTGCTGCTTGGAATACACCAAAGAAATAGGTGCCAGGTGTAAGATTTAATGTTCCACCTACAAGCGGTAACTTAATGACAGCACCATTGAGGTTGTCTGCAGCAGTTGTTGTATAAGTAATTGTCGAGGCAAGAGCAGTGGTATTCGGAACCATGACGCCTGTTCCATTAGCAGTTGTGCCATAGATATTCACGCTTGCAATATAACCGACTGGTGTGCCTGGATTAAGTACAAACATGACAGAATCTAAAAAGTCGTTTTCAGTAAGTGTGTAATTGTTACCAAATTCAATATTGGTAGCACCTGGTGCACTTGTCGAGCTCACACCCAAAGACCCCGTTACCCCAACTGTGCGAGACATTTCGCCTGTGGTACGGGTAAAGGTGGTTGTTTTGCCATTGTTTTGTGGGATTTGGTCTCCTGGGTTATTGAAAATATAATCAATGGTATAAGCACCTAGTGTGTTTACTGTAAAATTTGCTACAGTGAAGGTGTCAATTTGAGTGGGTGCCAAATCTTGAGGGGCACTCGTAGCGGTGTAAATGATTGCATTATTTGGATCCTTAACCGTAACTGTCATCGTAACACCATTTACAGTTGCTGAACCGTTGTTTATCGCTCTTGCCCAAAATGTTAGGTCGTTGCCAGCTAATGATTGGCGCGTGTTTATTTTGGTATTTTGTCCTCCAGGATTAGCATTATTCAAGAAGGCGATCTCATTAGTTGGGTCAGCGCCAAATTTAGGGCGTATCATGAAGGCTGGGGTAACTCCATAGGCTTCAACTGGGTTCCAAGCTCCTGCAGCGCCAGTACGCACCAAGTTTTTACCTGGTGTAAATAAGTTGAAGTCGGCCCCGACAGGGAAAGAGGTTGCACCTGTTTTTTTAATCGCAATGAGGTATTCACCAGCTGTCACAGGAATTGGTGTCGGGAAGGTATGAAATTTCCAACCTGCGCCATTTGCCGTAATGTTTGAGGAGGTATACAATGCTGTTGTTGCCACAACACCAGCATTAACCTGAAATACTTGTACCGTATACACTTGGGTAGTGGAGGAACTTTGGATGTAGTATGCAGCACCCGTCATATTGTCAGCGCCGTAAACTGTGTGAATTACACCTTGGGTATATTCAAGTGTGGAAGACCAGTTATAGGCCACTTGATATAGGTTGTTGTCACGTGCAGTGTAATTATAGTCAACAATAAGGTTTTGCGTAGTTTGGTCGTTGGTGGTAACGCCATCGATTTGTGTTTGCGTTTTGATGTATTTGATGAGATATGAGTTAGAGGAAGTTAGAATCGGTGACCAAGTTCCGGAAGTAATGTTTTGTTCAGCACCTATACCTAGTGTGATAGGTGTACTGGCATAAGTTTGAATTGGGGTTGTGGTGTTAGGTAATTCATAAATTTCAGTAGTCAACACTACATTGGTCAGCGTTGAGCCACTGAAGTTCTTGACGGTAGCGCCCATAGGAATACCATAGCTTGCTTGTGAAATAGCAACTCTCGTATTGCGGTTTGCAACGGCTGTGATTCCTGCGTCGTTGTTGGCAGGAAGTGGAGCAAAGGTGAAGCTCCAAGTGAATCCGGTTGCTTCCCAAACGTTATCCCATTCAAAATAATAGGTGGTGCCCGCCAATAAAATAACGTTTTCAATCTTAGAGGCATATGCGCTTGTTCCCGTAGAAATACAACCAGCGAAATCGTCATTGTTGGCTATCGGTGACAGTGCTGTACAAGTTCCGGACCAAATCCACAGGCGCGTATCTGAACCTCCACTGCAAGAGTTGATGTTTAAAATACCGTTTGATGTGGGTGTGTAGGCGTACCAACCTGCTGCTGTTGCAGAAGCTTGTGAAGGAGTACCGACCAGCGTACTTGCTGTAAACGTACCAGGGGTTACGGGTAGGGCTGAAGCACAAGTTAATCCTTGTGCATTGGTTTTGTTTCCTACCCCAAGCAGTAAAATACTGCACAAAATGGGTATTAATTTTTTCATAATAGCTTGTTTTAGTGGTTATTAGACCACAAATTACAAAATTTTATATGAAAAAATTAAAAATTCTTTAGTATAATTTTGTTGCGCAGCAATTTGATTTCACCCTTGGTTTCAAGTTGCTTCAATAACCGTGAAATAACCACCCTTGAAGAATGTAAATCATCAGCTACTTGCTGATGAGTATGGTTAATTTCAAGACTTCCTAAAATTTTGGCTTGATCCAAGAGGTATTTTAGCAAGCGTTGGTCTAGATTCATGAAAGCAATTGCGTCAATAGATTCCATTAATTCTAACATTCTTGTGTGGTAGCTATCTAGAATGAATTGCCTCCAAGACTTATACTGATCTAGCCATCTCTCCATATATTCAGAAGGAAACATCAAAAGTAAGGATGGCTCCATTGAAGTGGCTTTAATTTGAGAATCTACTTTGCGCGTGCAACATTGTAATGACATAGCGCATGTATCGCCTCCTTCCATGTAATACAATAACAATTCATCACCATTTTCATTTTCCCTTGAAATTTTGATAGATCCTTCAATTACTATCGGGATCATCTGAAGTTGGTCGCCAACCTGCATGATTACTTCATCTGCAGCTGTTTCTCTAATTTTAGCCACTTGAGCCATTTCTTCGAGTATACCCGCTTCAAGCACGTAGCCCAGATGGGCCTGTAGCATTTCTAATTTACTTTTGGGTTGTAGCATCTTTGTCATAACTGATAAAAAAGTTCGCCCAAATAATTTTGGATAGTGCGAACAAATAGGGTGAAAGTACAATAGTAAAAAATACGACTAGTCCAATTTGACTCCATGCACTTAACCATGGGAACCAAATATTGCATGAAGTCCAAACGGTAACAAATAAAGCAACACCAAGCGCATATGATACATACATTGCACCATAATAGAAACCAGGCTCACGCTCGTATTTAAGGTGACAAACATCACACTCTTTCTTCACATCTCCCAAATACTTAAAGTCGTAGGGGTGTGAAACTAAAAACTGACCTTCTTGGCATTGCGGACATTTGATCTTCGCAATGCTATACATTTTTGTGCCTTTTCCAAATATCATAAACCAAAGTTACATGCTTTATCAATTCAGGTGCGTAACATAAGTTACTAATGTCAGCAAAACTGACAAAAAGACACTTCAAAGTGGTGTGTAAAGTGCAAATTGTCATAAAAATCTAGATTTTGACCAGTGGCACAATCCTTGACTAAACTCAAGTATCAAAATTTAAATTAAAATGGGAAAAATAATCGGAATCGACCTCGGAACAACCAACTCTTGTGTTTCGGTCATGGAAGGCAATGAGCCAGTTGTCATTGCCAATGCAGAAGGTAAGCGCACTACACCTTCAGTGGTTGCCTTTGTTGATGGCGGCGAGCGCAAAGTTGGCGATCCTGCTAAAAGACAGGCAATCACCAATCCTACTAAAACCATTTCTTCAATCAAGCGCTTTATGGGTTCAAGCTTTGACGAATCTTCGAAAGAAGTGTCTCGCATGCCCTATCAAGTCGTTAAAGGAGACAACAATACGCCACGAGTAAAGATTGACGATAGAATGTACTCTCCTCAAGAACTCTCGGCTATGATTCTTCAAAAAATGAAGAAAACAGCAGAAGACTACTTAGGTCAAGAAGTAACGGAAGCGGTTGTAACCGTACCTGCCTACTTCAACGATGCGCAGCGTCAAGCAACCAAAGAAGCGGGTGAAATCGCCGGCTTGACTATCAAACGAATCATTAACGAGCCAACCGCAGCAGCGCTTGCTTATGGCTTAGATAAAAAAGGTATCGACCAGAAAATTGTAGTTTTTGACTTCGGTGGTGGTACGCATGATGTTTCTGTTCTTGAATTGGGTGACGGCGTATTCGAAGTATTGGCCACAGATGGTGATACTCACCTTGGTGGTGACGATGTTGATGAAGCAATCATCTCTTGGTTAGCTGAAGAATTCAAAGCGGAGGAAGGTCTTGATCTACGCGAAGATCCAATGGCACTACAACGCTTGAAAGAGGCTGCTGAAAAAGCAAAAATTGAGTTGTCTTCTACTACTTCTACAGAAATCAATTTGCCATATATCATGCCAGTAAACGGCATTCCTAAGCACCTAGTACGTACTTTACAACGTGCAAAGTTCGAACAACTTATTTCTAGTATTGTCGAGCGAACAATAGCCCCATGTCGTTCTGCATTATCCAATGCAGGTCTTCAGCCCTCAGATATTGATGAGGTAATTCTGGTAGGTGGATCAACACGTATTCCAGTAATTCAAGAAGCTGTAGAGCGTTTCTTTGGAAAAGCGCCATCAAAAGGTGTGAATCCTGATGAAGTAGTTGCAGTTGGTGCTGCCATTCAAGGTGGAGTACTCACGGGCGAAGTAAAAGATGTCCTTTTGTTAGATGTCATTCCTTTATCCTTAGGAATTGAAACTATGGGAGGTGTCTTTACCAAACTCATCGATGCCAATACAACTATTCCAACAAAAAAATCAGAGGTATTCTCTACCGCTGCTGATAATCAGCCATCTGTAGAAATCCACGTATTACAAGGTGAGCGTGCCATGGCTAACGACAATAAAACACTTGGTCGTTTCCAACTTACCGACATTCCGCCTGCACAACGTGGTGTTCCACAAATCGAAGTAACATTTGATATTGATGCGAACGGCATCATGAATATTTCTGCAAAAGACAAAGGAACTGGCAAGCAACAATCCATTAAAATTGAAGCGTCCAGCGGTTTATCTGACGAAGAAATCCAACGCATGAAAGCAGAAGCAGAAGCAAATGCAGATGCAGACAACAAGCGCCGTGAAGAAGCTGAATTAGTCAATAAAGCAGATTCTTTAATTTTCCAAACGGAACGACAACTAAAAGAATACGGAGATAAAATTCCTGCTGATAAAAAGCAACCAATTGAAGATGCTCTTGCAGCGCTTAAAACGGAATTTGAAGCCAAAAATATGGCCAATCTTCAGCCTGCTATGGACAGACTAAATGAAGTATTTAGCGCCGCTTCTCAAGATATGTATAATGCAAGTAATGCAGAAGGTGCAGGACCTGATTCTGGAGCCGATGCAAATAATGCAACAGCACAAGACGAAGTAACAGACGTCGACTTTGAAGAAGTGAAAGACAAATAAGCATTCTTCTTATTAGAACTAAAAAAACACCCGTTCTGAACGGGTGTTTTTTTTTTATATTTTTGCTCATGCTCTACTCTAAGTCTTTTTTACATTACAGTTCTGATCAGTGGGTCGTATTTGTACATGGGGCGGGGGGGAGTTCATCTATTTGGCACAAGCAAATCAAAGATTTTTGCGAGCGTCACAATGTGTTATTGCTCGACCTAAGAGGTCATGGAAAAAGTCAGCATGTAGGGGCTTTTACTCAAAAATATTCTTTTGAATTGATTGCCTCTGATGTGATTGCCTTACTCGATCAAAAAGGCATCAAAAAAGCACATTTTGTTGGGGTTTCCTTAGGTACTATTGTCATCAAATCATTGCGGGCACAGAGACCAGAGTTGGTCAAAAGCATGATTTTTGCCGGTGCAGTCACCAAACTTAACATTCGTTCAAGAGTCATTTTAAGACTTGGTCGAATGCTCTACAGTTTTTTACCGCAAATGTCATTGTATCAACTTATGGCCAGAATCATGATGCCCAGATCAAACCATAAACAATCGCGCCACTTATTCATCAATGAAGCAAAAAAAGTGATGGATAAAGAATTTCAACGTTGGTTTAAACTCACAGCTAGGCTGACTTCCTATCTGACAAGTATCCATGCACAACCAGAAACGATTCCAACATTATATGTGATGGGCGATCAAGATCACATGTTTTTAAATCCTGTCAGAATTTTGGTTAATCAAGATAAGTCCTCTGAATTAAAGGTTGTGCCATCTTGTGGGCATGTAGTCAATTTTGAACAAGCGGAAACATTCAACCAATTAGCCTTGCATTTTATTGCTCAACATTGCGCCTAGAAGCAAGATAATTAACAGTAATATGCCATTTTGTTAAAAAACTCTCTATTTCAATTGGCATTCCCGACCTAATTTAACTTAAATTTGTGCTCAATTTGCAGCGAAGGTTTCGCTCAAAGAAACTTGTAAATTGTAGCACTTATGCCAAAAGATCTCTCGATCAAATCCGTTCTCATTATTGGTAGCGGTCCTATTGTAATTGGTCAAGCCTGTGAATTCGACTACTCTGGTTCCCAAGCTGCTCGTTCCTTGCGAGAAGAAGGAATAGAAGTAACACTCATTAACTCCAATCCGGCTACAATCATGACGGATAAAGTTGTTGCAGACAACGTCTACCTTAAACCACTTGAGCCTGAGTCCATCATTGAAATTCTCCAAAAACACCAAATAGATGCAGTCTTACCCACTATGGGGGGGCAAACAGCACTCAATCTATGTATTCAGTGTGACGAAATGGGGATTTGGGAACAGCATGGTGTTCGCATTATAGGCGTCGATATCAATGCAATTGAAATTACGGAAAATAGAGAGGCTTTTCGTGAACTCATGTTGCAAATTGGTGTTCCAATGGCACCTCAAAAAACCGCCAAATCTTTTTTAGAGGGTAAAGAAATAGCTCAAGAATTTGGCTTTCCACTCTGCATTAGACCTTCATACACGCTCGGTGGTTCAGGAGCTAGTATTCTGCATGAACCTAAAGAATTTGACAATCTACTAGAGCGAGGTTTACAACTTTCGCCCATACATGAGGTCATGATTGATAAAGCACTTTTGGGTTGGAAAGAGTATGAGCTAGAGCTTTTAAGAGATGCCAATGACAACGTCGTGATCATCTGCTCAATTGAGAATTTTGACCCAATGGGGATTCATACAGGTGACTCAATTACAGTTGCTCCAGCGATGACTCTTTCAGATACAACCTTCCAAAAAATGCGCGATATGGCCATCAACATGATGCGCTCTATTGGAAATTTTGCGGGGGGCTGTAATGTGCAGTTTGCTGTCTCGCCAGACCATAACGAGGATATCATCGCCATTGAAATCAATCCGCGCGTATCACGTTCCTCTGCATTAGCTTCAAAGGCAACGGGATATCCTATTGCCAAAATTGCATCGAAATTAGCAATTGGTTATCACCTCAATGAACTGAGTAATCAAATTACCAAGACTACTTCAGCACTTTTTGAACCGACACTTGATTACGTTATTGTCAAAATCCCGCGCTGGAACTTTAATAAGTTTCCTGGCACAAATCGTCAACTCGGACTTCAAATGAAATCTGTGGGCGAAGTAATGGGAATAGGGCGCAGTTTTCAAGAAGCCTTACAAAAGGCATGTCAATCCCTCGAAATCAATCGAAATGGTTTAGGTGCAGACGGAAAAGAACTCACCAATCAAAATGAAATTCTTCATTCCTTAGAATTCGCGAGTTGGAACCGACTTTTCCATATTTATGATGCTATTAAACTTGGAATACCCTTTAAGACGATCGTTGAAAAAACAAAAATTGATATTTGGTTTCTAAAGCAAATTGAAGATTTAATCAAACTCGAGCGAAAAATAGAGAAGTTTCATTTAGAAAATCTACCTGAGGATCTCCTTTTTGAAGCCAAGCAGAAGGGATACGCAGACCGCCAAATAGCTCATTTATTGCGTTGTCTCGAATCCGAAGTTTCCCAAAAACGCAAAGACTTTGGTATCAATCGTGTTTATAAGCTTGTAGATACTTGTGCGGCAGAATTTGAAGCCCAAACACCGTATTACTATTCTACATTTGAGTATGAAAATGAAAGTGTAGTTAGTGACCGACCTAAAGTAGTAGTCTTAGGATCAGGCCCTAACCGTATTGGTCAAGGAATTGAATTTGATTATTCTTGTGTCCATGGAGTCCTAGCTGCAAAAGAATGTGGCTATGAAACTATCATGATCAACTGTAACCCAGAAACAGTCTCTACAGATTTTGATACCGCTGATAAACTCTATTTTGAGCCCGTCTTTTGGGAGCACATCTACGACATTATTCTTCACGAGAAACCAATTGGTGTCATCGTACAGCTTGGTGGTCAAACGGCCTTGAAGCTTGCTGAAAAACTACAGCGTTTTGGCATTCCAATTTTAGGTACTTCCTATGAAGCCTTGGATCTTGCAGAAGATCGTGGTCGTTTTTCGAAATTACTTGAAAAAAACAATGTTCCTTTCCCCAAATATGGTGTGGTTGAAAGCGCAGAGCAAGCCATTGAGCTTTCTGAGACGCTAGGTTTTCCGCTTTTGGTGCGCCCTTCCTACGTATTGGGCGGTCAAAAAATGAAGATTGTCATCAACAAAGAGGAACTTGAGCACCATGTTGTGGATATC
This sequence comes from Crocinitomicaceae bacterium, assembly GCA_030830205.1. Taxonomy (GTDB): domain Bacteria; phylum Bacteroidota; class Bacteroidia; order Flavobacteriales_D; family Crocinitomicaceae; genus UBA952. The sequence goes on from JAURNL010000027.1 coordinate 15,014, forward strand.
CTTAATGAAATGGGTAATAATCAAATATTACTCGATCACTTTCTTGGTGGTGCTATCGAAGCAGAAGCCGATGCCATTTGCGACGGAGAAAACGTCTATATAATTGGTATAATGCAACATATAGAGCCTGCAGGTATTCACTCCGGTGATTCATATGCAGTATTGCCTCCTTACAATCTTGGAGATTTTGTCATGACCCAAATCGAAGACATTACCAAGAAAATTGCTGTAGAGCTTAAAACCGTAGGATTGCTCAATATTCAGTTTGCGATTAAAGATGACAAAGTCTACGTCATTGAAGCAAATCCAAGAGCCTCTCGCACAGTTCCATTTATTGCTAAAGCCTACGACGAGCCTTATGTCAATTACGCTACCAAAGTGATGTTAGGACACGCTAAAGTGACTGATTTTAATTTCCAACCACGCAAAGAGGGTTATGCAATTAAAATCCCTGTTTTCTCGTATGAAAAATTCCCTGATGTGAAGAAAGAATTGGGTCCTGAAATGAAATCTACTGGTGAGGCAATTCGTTTCATCAAGAATTTGAAAGATCCTTTCTTCACTAAAATTTACTCGGAAAGAAATATGCACCTTTCGCGTTAAGTTTAGCTCTTCGGTGTTGCGATTAGGCAATGTCTTTTCGTATATTTGTTAGATGCACCGACTCGACGACATCACTGCGCCAATTCAACAAGAATTGCTTGATTTTGAAATTCATTTTCAAAATGCAATGCATGCGGATGTTGCTTTGCTCGACAAAGTTACGAGCTATATTGTCAAGCGAAAGGGGAAGCAACTGCGCCCAATGTTTGTCTTTTTGTGTGCAAAAATGCTTGGTCAAATTAATCCAATCACCTTCGATGCAACAACACTCGTGGAGTTGCTTCATACCGCTACACTTGTTCATGACGATGTTGTTGACGATGCAGCCGAGCGTCGAGGTTTTTTCTCTGTCAATGCGCTCTGGAAAAATAAGATTGCAGTGTTGGTTGGCGACTACATGCTCTCCAGAATTTTATTGCTCTCCATTGAAAAGCGCAATATGGACCTACTCGAAATTGTTGCAAGAGCCGTTCAGGAGATGTCAGAGGGTGAGTTGCTCCAAATTGAAAAAGCCAGACATCTAGATATTACTGAAGAAGTTTATTTTGAAGTTATTCGAAAAAAAACTGCTTCCTTAATCGCCACCTGTTGTGAGGCTGGGGCACTTAGTGTAGGTGCTCAAGAAGAGCGTTCTCAATTACGATTGTTTGGAGAGCTCATTGGATTGGCTTTTCAAATCAAGGATGATATTTTTGACTTTGGAACCGGTGAGCACATTGGCAAACCAACTGGTATTGATATTCGTGAGCAAAAATTAACGTTGCCACTTATCTACGCTTTGCAAAATGCTCCTCAAGCCGTTCAAAAAGAATTGCGTTACATCATCAAAAATGAATACGATGTTAGTCACCGTGTTCAACGCGCTATACAACTGGTCTGGGAATCCGGAGGTGTGAAATATGCTCAAAAGCGCATGGAGATTTTAGCTGCTGAGGCACTAGAAATTTTAGCTCAGTACCCCGACAGCCCTGCAAAAACTTCGTTAATAGGATTGGTGTCCTTCACCATGAACCGAGAAAAATAGAATTATGAACCCAATCAAGATCACTTTTTTTCTAGCTTTTTTGCTCACCATTTTTGCATGCGAGCATGCTACTGAGCAACAAAAAGTGAAACCAAAAGAAAAAGAAGAACTCGTTGAAATCAAAGACGGATTTTACAAAGAATGGTATCCCGGAAAAAAACAACTCAAATACGAAGGTCAACTCGATAAGAAAGGGGCACGTGAAGGAAAATGGTCTTTCTACAGTGAAAAGGGTGGCTTACAGTCTTTTACTTTTTACAGTGCAGGTAAGAAAAACGGCCATTCTGTTGTCAAATACCCAAATGGTAAAATACATTATTACGGACAATACAAAGACGATCAAATGATCGGTGAGTGGATTACCTATGATGAAAAGGGAAATAAATCGGTCAATAATTTCAATCCTTAGTTGTATTCATGAGTAAAATTCCGCCACATATTGTAGATCAAATTCTCCAAACCGCTCGAATTGAGGAGGTCATTGGAGAATTCGTGCAGCTCAAACGTGCCGGTTCCAATCTCAAGGGGCTAAGCCCTTTTACCGATGAAAAAACGCCATCATTTGTTGTGTCTCCAGCAAAGCAGATTTTCAAGTGTTTCTCAACTGGAAAAGGAGGAAACGCGGCGAGTTTTTTAATGGAGAAAGAGCATTTTAGCTATCCTGAAGCTTTGCGATGGTTAGCTAAGCGTTACAACATAGAAGTTCCTGAAGAGCGAGAGGCCACCGCCGAAGAGCTTGCCGCACTCAATGAGCGTGAAAGCTTTATGATTATCAATGAATTTGCTAAAAACACTTTCGCTGAAATGCTTCTTCATTCACAAGAGGGTAAAGCAATTGGTCTTTCTTATTTTGAGGAGCGTGGTTTTAACAAAGCCACAATAGAAAAATTTCAATTGGGGTATTGTCTCAATACTGGTGCTGCATTTACCGAACTAGCTCTAGCGAAAGGCTACAATAAGGAGTATCTGGAAGCAATTGGACTTACCAAGACAAAAGATCAACGAACCTTCGATTTTTTTAAAGGGCGGGTAATGTTCCCAATTCATAGCGTCTCAGGTCGTGTGCTTGGTTTTGGTGGGCGCACCTTACTAGCAGACAAAAAAATCGCCAAGTATTTTAATTCACCGGAAAGTAGCATCTATAACAAAAGTGAGATCTTATACGGCCTCTTTTTTGCAAAAGGTGATATCGTGAAGTATGATGAGTGTCTGCTCTGTGAGGGTTACACAGATGTCATCAGTATGCACCAAGCAGGTATTCAAAATGTGGTTTCCTCTTCTGGTACCTCACTTACCAAAGAACAGGTTAAGTTGGTGAGTAGGTATACAAAGAACCTAACCATATTATATGACGGTGATGCCGCTGGAATCAAGGCAAGTTTTAGGGGGATTGACCTCATACTTGAAGAAGGCCTCAACGTGAAAGTTGTTCTTTTCCCGGACGGAGAAGATCCAGATTCTTTTTCAAAAACGCGTTCTACAGCTGAATTAACCTCCTATATTTCGGAACATAAACAAGATTTTATTTCTTTCAAAGCCGGGATTTTATTAGCCGATGGAGGCAATGACCCCATTTTGAGAGCTGGCCTCATCAAAGACATTGTACATTCGGTGTCCTTGATTCCAGACCAAATAACGCGTTCAGTTTATGTACAACAATTAGCACAACAGTTTGATATCTCTGAATCTATCGTGCAGTCTGAATTATTGCAATTGCGTAAAGCGGCTATCTCCAAGGGTTATCAAGATCCATCCTTTGAAGCAATTCAACTGCCAAAAGTTCCAGCACCTCAATCATTACAAGCCAATGATGCAGCCCAAACAGAGCTTCATATTTTTGAAGCTGAACTGATTCGCATCCTTATTAAATATGGCACACGAGCCCTCATTTGGCAAGAACCAGGACATGGTGAAAGACAAACGAGCGTCATAGAACTCATTATTCATGAGCTGCAAAAAGATGAGATACATTTTGAAAACCCTCTTTTTGCTACCATTTACAGTATTTTTGAAAACGGTGTTACTCACGAAAACACCTTATATGAGGCAACTTATTTTTTACGCCACGAGCATCAAGAAATAGTTCAGTTTGTAGCAGATATTGCCGCACAAGAAACTGAACTCAGTCATAATTGGGTCTCGCGTTACAAAATTCAAACTAAATCAGAATCTGATGACTTATACCAAACTGTGGTACAGGTTATTTATCGCTTGAAATTGGCTTTTGTAGAAAATAAAATAAGTACTATACGCCATGAACTAAGTCAGGATCAACTTAAGAATGAAGATTTATTACTTGCATTAAGTGAGTTGGTTAGTCTGGAAAAAGTAAAAATGCTCCTTTCAGAACAAATTGGTATTACAGTTATTCGTTGATATGCTAGCAGAAACACTTTTCTACTTTGGGCCCTATAAGATTTGTTTTTGGAATCTGATCTTTTTACTACTTATTTTTTTGGTTGCTACAGTGCTTCGCCGTTTGGTTCATAAAGCATTAAAAGGCTACGTAAAAAGCGCCAATATTCATTTGGAGGCCAAGCAAATGGCACGATTGCGCTTGGTGAGTCAGAGTGTATATTTGTTGGCAATCTATATTGCTGTCCTCAGTTTACGCTATAACAATGGACATGTGACTTTCAAGGATTTCTTACAGTTCAAATTACTCTCCTTTGAGACATTTAAAATTGACTTTGCCGATATACTCATCGTTATATCTGTATTTTTTGGTGCAAAGATTGCAGCTAACCTGACTCGACTATATTTTGCTAGACGTTTCAAAGGAACTTCTCACTACGACGCCGGTACTGAATTTGTCTATAATCAACTGGCAAAATATTTTATCTACGTTGCTTCCATTTTATTTTGCTTCAAATTACTCGGTATAGATCTTATGATCTTACTAACCAGTTCGGTTGGTCTTTTAGTCGGATTAGGTTTAGGTTTACAAGATGTATTCAAAGACATGATTGCTGGTGTTGTTTTACTTTTTGAAGGTAATTTACGAGTGGGTGATATCGTAGAAATTTCTGGAAAGTCTAAGACGAATGGTGGTAGCAATGAAGCCATGGTTGCAAAAATTGTCAAAATCAATGTGCGCACCACACAAATCCAAACCCGGGAGGGAAATGTATTAATTATTCCCAATACCCATCTCACTCAAGACCGCATTGAAAACTGGAGTCACGGCTCCGAATTGACTAGATTTACGATCAAATTATCAGTTGCTTACGGTTCAGATATTCCACTAATCGAGCGCTTGCTCAAACAAGCTGCACTTGCACACCCTAAAGTAAAAAAGAGTAACCCGGTTATGGTTCGCCTTTCAGATTTTGGCGATTCTGGACTTGAGCTTGAGCTGATTTTTTGGGCAGACCAAAGTTGGGATATTAACAACTACAAATCTCAAATTAGATTAGAAATTGATCGCTTGTTCAGAACATATGGTGTGGAGATTCCTTTCCCACAGCGGGTGGTACATCAAGCGCCTTCACGTAATTCATAAAGGTAGCGTTGTATAGTATTTTCAATACCTAAATACAAAGCATCTGAAATCAAAGCATGTCCAATAGAAACTTCGTCTAGTGAAATTAAGGTAGATTTAAGAAATGCTAAGTTTGTTAGACTTAAATCATGACCCGCATTGATACCTAAGCCAAGGTTGTGAGCATGTAGGGCCGCTACTCGATATGGTTCTATAGCGGTAACTCGGTTTTCTGTATAAATTTCAGCATAAGGCCCAGTATACAGTTCAATTCGATCGGCCCCTAGGGCTTTAGCCTTATCAATTTGTACTAAATCTGTCTCCATAAATAAAGAAACTCTTACGCCCATTGCTTGGATTTGTGCTATGATTGGTTCCAGGAATTTTGCTTGTTTGTTACAGTCCCAACCTGCATTTGAAGTAAGGACTCCTGGAGGATCTGGAACCAAAGTTGCTTGGGCAGGTTGCAAATCTTTAATGAGTTGAAGATATCGTTTGTCAGGATAGCCCTCAATATTGAATTCGGTTTTAACCTGCTCCTTGAGTTCATAGCAATCACGGGCTGTAATGTGCCGCTCATCTGGTCTTGGATGAACCGTGATTCCTTGTGCACCAAAACGTTCAGCATCTAGCGCAAATTGCACCACATTCGGAGTTTGACCACCGCGCGCGTTGCGCAGCGTTGCAATTTTATTGATATTCACGCTAAGTCTGGTCATGGCACAATAATTGAGTGACAAAAGTACGAAACATTCAAGTAATTTAGTATTTTGTACACACTATGAGAGCTGCTGATCTACTTTGCGAACAAATACCTCCGCTTTTACACACCGATAATGGTGAAAAAGCCCTTCTTTGGATGGATGAATTTCAGGTTAATCATCTTCCTGTACTCAAGAATGGAAATTTTGTAGGTTTGATCTCAGAATCTGAATTACTAGATCAAGTTAGTCTCGAGGAGATTTTAGATGACCTATTTCAACACCTACCACGTCCGTTTGCTTTTGCGGATGCCCATCTTTACGACGTGCTTCAGCTTTTTGCACGTTTCAAATTAACCGCGCTCCCAGTTTTGGATCGCCAAGAAAATTACGTCGGTGTAATAAGTGCCCAAGTCTTACTTCAGCAACTAGCTGACGCAAGTGGATTGAATGAAGCAGGATCGGTTTTAGTTTTGGAGATGAATGCCAATGACTACACGCTCGGACAAATTGCCCAAATTGTTGAAAGCAATCAGGCTAAAATCCTAAATTTATTCGTCACTTACCTTCCTGAAAGCACCAGAATTCAAGTCAATTTAAGGATAAATCAACAAAATTTAAGTGCAATTATACGTACCTTTGAGCGCTATGATTACCTTGTGTTAGCAAGCTACCAAGACGGACAACAGCCCGATGAATTGCAAGATCGCTACCAAGAACTCATGCATTATATAAGCATGTAATGAAACATATCGCTATTTACGCAAAAAAAATTTTCAAGCAAGACCTTGTTGTCTTTCAATCCTTGCTTTCAGGAATTGAACATATGGGTTGGACTCCTGTTCTTGAGAAAGATCTAGCACTTCAGGTACAGTCCAAATTTCAAATAAGTGCAAATTACCGCACCTTTAATACCCACCTCGACCTTCAATCTGGTTTTGATTTAATGGTTAGTCTAGGCGGAGATGGAACTTTCTTGAAAGCAGTCTCATTTGTACGGGATTCCGAAGTGCCAATTTTAGGTATCAATACAGGTCGCTTAGGTTTCTTATCCAATCTTTCCAAAGATCAAATTTTGCAGACACTGCAAAGATTCAATTCTGGGCAATATGAGTTTCAACAAAGATCATTGCTTCGGGTGCACACTGAAAACGACCTTTACGGTGATGAAAATTTTGCCCTCAATGAACTGACCTTGCAAAAAAAAGACACCTCATCAATGGTTAAAGTCCATGCTTATCTAGGTGACAAGTTTCTAAATACTTATTGGGCTGATGGTTTGATAGTTGCAACCCCAACAGGATCCACAGCCTATAGTTTAAGTTGTGGTGGCCCAATCATCACACCTGGATGTCAGGTCCATATCCTTACCCCAATAGCACCTCATAATCTCAATGTCCGACCAGTAGTTGTACCCGATCATATGCCCATATCTTTACAAGTCGAAGGCAGGGACCGCTCTTATTTATTATCTTTGGATGGACATTCTCAGCACCTTAAGCAAGGTGATAAGGTTACTATTACTAAAGCTGAGTTTATGATCAACGTTGTAAAATTTGAAGACAATAATTTTTTAGATACCATTCGAAATAAAATGTTTTGGGGTTCAGATACCCGAAACGAAATTTAAACACATGAAAAAAACATTCTTACCACTGATCGTCTTGAGTCTTGCGCTACAAGTTCAGGCTCAAACACCACCAATCAATTCTCGAATTGATTCAGTAAGTTATTTAGCAGGCCAAAATATTGCCCAAAGTGTATTAAATGATTTTCCGGAGGCCAATGTTGAACTTTTACTCCAGGGTCTTGGTGATGCATTGATGAACCGCCCAAGTCTTTTACAAGACCCCACCAATCAATGTGTGATGTCTTATTTTCAAGAAAAGATGCAAGCCATTCAACAAGCTGAAGAAGCGCTTAATCAAGAAGCACGTGCTGTTGAAATGGAGTCTGGAAGGATCAATCGAGAAAGTGGTGAAGCTTTTTTAATGGAAAATGCCAAACGAAAAGAAATTCAAGTGACAGCTAGTGGCTTACAGTATGAAATCCTTAAGAAGGGTAGAGGTAGTAAGCCAACTGCTAACTCAACAGTGAAAGTACATTATACCGGAACCAACATTGACGGTGCTGTATTTGATAGCTCTGTAGAGCGTAAGGAACCAATTTCTTTTCCACTCAATGCAGTTATTCCCGGCTGGACGGAAGGTGTTCAACTGATGAATGTGGGCTCCAAATACCGCTTTTATATTCCCCAAGAATTGGCATATGGTCCATCCTCACCAACAGAATTAATTCCACCTTATTCTGTACTAATCTTTGAAGTTGAATTGCTTGATATTGAAAAATAATACCATGAAAAAGTTACTTTTTGCCTTATTTTTATTTCCGTTTTCCAGTTTGTTTCATGCACAACAGCAAACTGAAATGCCAGATGGCATTTATGCCCAAATCACTACAAATAAAGGAATCATCATCTGTCAATTGGAATATCAAAAAACTCCTATGACGGTAGGGAATTTTGTTGGATTGGCGGAAGGAAAGCTAAAAGTCAACGATATTGTAGTGAGTAAACCCTTTTTTGATGGCCTTTTATTTCACCGTGTAATTAACGACTTTATGATTCA
>JAURNL010000028.1 GCA_030830205.1 Crocinitomicaceae bacterium
CCGTCTTTCCAGAAGCCACGGAGGTAATTATAGTAATCTCCCGCATTTACAGGATCAGTTTGGTTTGGGTTGGCACCATTGGTCGTGTTAGAATAGTATAAAAAACGACGCATTCCAAAGCGCTCATTATCAACAACCCCATCGCCGTAACCAATGCCGTTCAATGCCTCATTTTCCCAAATACCAAAGGCATTGTCGATACCATCATTATCTTGGTATGGCCCCTCAAAGAAGTCGACTCCTACAGCTGGGGGAGAGTAGCCATAACCTTTAAAGCCAGCGTTGTCTCCGTCATAATTATCACCGTTATAGTAATATGCCAGTCCGCGATTGACATCGCAACCCACATAATCATCATAAGGATCGCCAAGCGCACCGTCAGTGAAGAATCCAAAATAAGTATTGTACAAGGTTTGAGTACCTCGGTTGATGAGCTCATAATTATAGAAAGTCATGTTATTGACCTCGTCATTAGAGGCAAACGCAAAAGCTTGTGCCCGAATCTCCATACCGATAGGATCTGCACCTGTTTCGGTATGAATGTTTCCTTTGTCATTCATTACCCACCAATAGTTGAGGTCCCCGTACAATGAAATCTTACGTTCAGTACTACAATCTTTAGTTTTTTTAATATCGTACCAAGGATAATCACCGTCTTGCCAGTTATAGGTGCCATCGTTATTATTGTCGTAAAAAGGAGCAAGATAGTAGTCCTGACCTTGTGAAACATCTCCATGAGCAGGCCATTCTTTGACAATTTGTGGTACGGTATAGTTAGGGAAAAGGTCAGCCTGTGTACTTGTTCCGTTTTGTAAGTCATAAATACCGGCCTCATACCAAGCATTGAATTCCCTGATTTCATCTTGGGTAGAGATGAAATGCTTATCGTATTTGGCGCAATTTTCATAAGTGGTTTCGGCAAAAACCTTTGAGAGCGGCCCCGTCCAGTAATCTTGGCCGTTTCGATAACGCAATGCTGCTAACTTAAGTTGGTTGTTAACATCTGTCCCTCCAAGCCATAGTGCTGCAGTAAAAAGCGCCATAATACCCGAATTTTTCGGGACTTCGTACATTGAAAAATTTTGATTGGGAATTTGCCATAAATTGCCTGCAGTATGCATCATGGCACGAACATTGTTTAGTTCCATGAAGGTAGTGTGTGTAGGCGGAGGACAATTAGCCCCTTTGGCTTGTTGTGATATTGTAGGTTTTGCATCTCCTTTGTAGGCCTGACCATAGCACCCAAAATGAATAAGTGCACAAAAGATGAAAAAGTAAATTTTATATTGCATCAGGAGACTAAATTAAGCAAAAAAACAAAGTAAATTTGAGTATGAAACAACTCGAAACACCCGAAGACATACATCAACTTGTAGCAGTTTTTTACGGTAAAGTACTTCAAGATGAAATACTGTCTCCTTTTTTTGCCCGCTTAAATTTTGAATCCCATCTACCAAAAATGGAGCAATTTTGGCGTTTTGCTCTTCTTTCTGAACCTGGATATACAACCAATGTCACTGAAAAGCACCTGCATATGCCTCTTCAACAAGTGCACTTTGATCGTTGGACCACTCTTTTCAAGCAAACTGTAGACGAGCTTTTCGAGGGAGAACTCGCACAACAAGCTAAGCAAAGGGCTTCTGTAATCGGTTGGACCATTCATTCAAAAATGAGTAATCAACAGGACTAATCTTAAATAAACAATGTATTCTTCAAAACTAATCCAGCTAAAGAGTTTCTTTTGAGTTGAAGCGTGTATTTTTGAATTATGGCAAAAAAGGCAGACATTTATAGCAAGCGAGGTATTCGCACCGGTTATGTCTCTACAGTGATAGGGATATCATTGGTTATTTTTATGATTGGATTAGTGTTGGGTGGGATATTTGGCTTGCGAAGTATCGAAAAGCAGGCTAAAGAGAATATTCAAGCAGATATCTTTTTTAAATCTGCACTCAACGATGCAGATATCAAACAAATTGAAGAACAACTAAAGTATTGGCCTGAATTTTCAGATGTTTTTTTCATTTCCCCTGAACGTGCCATCCAGGAGTTTGCCGGAGAAAGTGAAGTAGAGAAAGATGTGTTGGCTCTTTTTGATGCAGACAATCCATTGCCTGCCACTATTGGCATTAAGCCCAAAATGGAATATGCAAGCCGAGGTGGTATGGTTCACATCAAAAGGAAACTGCTATCGCGTTTCAAAGATGAAATCGATGAGGTCAATTACGATAAATCAAGTGTGGCCAATGTTAATTTGGGATTCAAGCAATTTGCAATATTATTTTTAGCGGTTGCTTTATTACTGATCATTATTGCTGTAGCCATGATCAACAATACCATACGTTTGGCATTGTACTCTAAGCGTTTTACAATTAAAACGATGCAGTTGGTTGGAGCGACAAGCATGTATATCAGAAAGCCATTTTTGGGTCAAGCTCTTTTTCAAGGCTTGCTCTCAGCGCTCATAGGCTTGGCTTTACTCCTTACTGTTTTTTACGGGTTAAATAATTTACTTGAAACCATTCAAATTTCTTACACTCTTGAAAGTTTCTTCATGTTGGTTAGTTTACTTTTTATCATTGGCGTTTTTATTACCTTGCTATCTACGTGGTTTGCCTTAAACAAGTATCTTCGTATGAAATTAGATGATCTTTATTAATTATGAAGGACCCTATCAAACACTTCGGCTTTGATCCTGCCAATTATAAATGGCTATATATAGGATTGGCTATCAATATCCTCGGATTCTTATTAATGATTGGAGGTGGCTCTTCTGACCCACAAGTTTTCAAAGAAGACGAGCTATTTAGTTCAGTGCGCATCACGCTCGCACCTATGCTTATTGTCGCTGGCTACATAGTGATTTTCTACGCCATCATGAAGCGCAATAAAAAAGATAAAACCGAAGCTTAGCAGATGAGTTTTCTCGACGCGATTATTTTGGCCATCATCGAAGGCCTAACCGAATTTTTGCCTATTTCTTCTACTGGCCACATGATCATTGCCTCAACTTTTATGGGTAATGCCAGTGATGACTTTGTCAAACTTTTCACCGTTGCCATCCAATTTGGCGCAATTCTCTCTGTTGTTTTGGTATACTTCCAGCGCTTTTTGCAAACGTTCAGATTTTATTTACTCCTTGGAGCTGCCTTCATTCCGACTGCCATTATTGGGCTTCTTGCCAAAAAACACATCGATGCCTTACTTGAAAATGTAGAAGTAGTGGCTTGGATGCTCTTATTGGGTGGTATCGTATTACTTTTTGTTGATCGCTTTTTTGAAGGCAATGAAAATCAAACTGAAGAAAAAGAATTGGATTTCAAGACTGCAATAGTCATAGGCACCATACAAAGTTTAGCGATGGTACCAGGAGTTTCTCGTTCTGCAGCGACCATAATTGGTGGACTTAGTCAGAAACTTACCAGAAAAACAGCAGCTGAATTCTCATTTTTCTTAGCAGTTCCTACAATGGCTGCTGCTACACTTAAAAGTATGTACGATGAGAAAGAGCTTCTATTGCAATCAACTGGCCACGAATGGCTATTGTTACTCGTTGGTAATGTGATTGCTTTTGTTGTAGCCTATCTAGCGATCAAATCATTCATTTCATTTCTTCAGAAAAAAGGATTTTGGGTATTTGGTTGGTACCGAATTGCGCTCGGTGCTGCTTTGCTGATTTTGATGGCTATGGGCGTAGAACTTCAAATGGTAGGCTGATGCTGGATATTCAAGACGGACTTACCATTTTAGTTGACAAACCTTACACCTGGACCTCTTTTGATGTAGTTAATAAGATTCGTTGGAATCTGAAGAGAAGTTTAGGTTTAAAAAATGTAAAAGTGGGCCATGCTGGAACTCTTGACCCGTTAGCTACTGGTTTGCTGGTACTTTGTTTAGGCAAACACACCAAGCTCATTGAGAGTCTCACAAGTGATTCCAAAACCTACACTGGTACCTTCTTGTTGGGTAAAACAACGCCTTCTTTTGATCTGGAAACCGAATACAATCAAGAATTTCCTATAACTCATATTACGGAGGATTTACTCGAACGTATCCGCAACTCTTTTGTGGGTGTACAGATGCAAACACCGCCAATTTACTCTGCTAAGCAGGTAGACGGAAAAAGGGCCTATGATTTCGCCCGAGCAGGCAAAGACGTTGAACTCAAACAGAGTCAAATTGAGATCACCAATTTTCAGATTAATACGGAGAGATTTCCTGAAATAGATTTTCAAATTTCTTGTAGCAAGGGCACCTATATTCGTTCCATTGCAAATGACTTTGGAAAGAGACTTGACTCGGGTGCCACTTTAATTGCCTTGAGACGAACGCAATCTGGTCAGTTTGATATTGAAAATGCAAAAAGCGTGGAGCAATGGATTGAAATCATCCAACAAGAAGAAGTTTATCTTCCTTGAAAATCTAGTTCAAGTATTCACTCCTTTATGTGTTTTAATTTCTCTTGTACTTCCCTGATGTAACGATGGTATTTATCTATTTTCTCGGCGTATCCATTTTCCTCTGCGCGGTGTAACCTTTTTTGAAGGTAGTGAAGTCGACGTCCGAGCTTGTATTTGTCCCATTTGTTTAAGATGCGTTTCATGGTGCGAGAATTTATAAATGAATACTGTAAGGCCCCCTTTTGAGCCACACTTAAATTTAATCATTTCACTTCGAAAATCCAAAGATTTTCACTTCTAAATTCAAATCTTGATTTTTCCATTTCATGAGTTGGATTAATTTGTACGAAAGTTAATTTATTCGTATCTTTGCCACCCTGAAAGTCTTAGAGAATGCCTCGGTGGCGGAACTGGTAGACGCGCTGGATTCAAAATCCTGTTCTTTCGGGAGTGCCGGTTCGATCCCGGCCCGAGGTACAAAAGCCCTAGATTTTTCTAGGGCTTTTTTTATTCTTCATCAAAACAAGGTGGAGAGAGTTGAAAGCGCTCCCCATTTAAATTTTGTCCATAATCCACACAAGGCGGGAGATCATAATCTGTACGGTCAAGTAAGCGATAATAGGCTCCACTTTTTATACCGTTGTCAAAAAAGACATAACTATATAAAACACCATTGTCTAAGAGATTAATACACGGACCGTTTGGAATACCGTCTTTATAGTGTATAATTAAATCAACTTCTCCAGTTGCATAAAATTCTTCAAGTTTTTGAATGAGGCCGTTTTGAAAAGTATAGCGGCCCATCACATTACCTGCAGTATCAAGATCAATGCAAACCCCAGTAAATAAATCCTCGCCACGATAGGCTATCTCTTGTATGGTATCTCCAGCACTAATAGGCGACCAAAAATAGGAATCACCACAGAATATTCCCCGAACCAGCATGGCTGCTTGGCGGTGTGTATTGATTTCATTGAAAAAATGGTTTCCACATGCGATGTGTATTTCATCGACAAGGATTTGAGCGCTCAGAAAAAATGGCAATACACCAAGAGCTAAGCTTGTGATCATCTTCTTCATGACCTTTAAACTTAGATTTAACAAATAGTTACATTATTTATCGTCTAACATATTGATGACGCCACTCTTACCATCGGTAATAGTTGATTGAACTTTAGCTTTCATGTGATAGAGAATCAAACTTTCTCATAGATTTGTTTGCCCTTCTTGAATTAAAAACATAAAAAAACCTGAGTCTAGGACCCAGGTTTTGAAATGAGGAACAAATGGCCTTTACATTTTTAGCACTTTGATGGCTCTAACGGTACCGTTTTTTTCAAAACGGATATGATAAATACCGGTATGCAAATTTGAAATATCAATTGGGTTTTGTAGTTGTGTTGTTCCTGAAAGAAGGACCTTGCCAGAAATGTCCGTCAATTGAAAGGCTATGCCTGCTATACTTTCAATAGTGATGAAATCTGTTGCAGGATTTGGAAAAACTTTTAAAGTGTGAAGTGACTCCTCAGTTGATGCCGATACACAATCGTTGAGATTAGTTCCTAGCCTAATCCATGAAGTATTATTCGATGAAAAGTTCAATATATTACTATCGCATTCAAAATTCAAATGGCTTATTAAAAAATTACCAAAATTAAGGTCAATTGAAATGGTGTCATTGTCAAAAGTAAAATCGTCAACACCTGGAATATGGTTTCCGTCGGCCGCTTCATAGGTGTTGTACAAGGAGTCACAGTTTTGCGTCCCTCCACAATAATAAGTGTAGCGTTTTCCATCCTCCAAAATATAGAGGACATTTGAAAATCCCTCTGGAATCCACTTTCCATCTACCGCGATTGTACTTTGGGCCGTTGCTGACAAACCAATAAAAAATAGAATGAGTAGGGAAATGATATTTTTCATGTGATAGAAAATCAGTTATTTAAATCTTTTTTTCAAAAGTAGGCCAAAATACATTAAGGTCAATTATGATCTAATAAAATGTTGAGTATTTACTTTCAACACTTCTAAAAACGAAAAAAGCCAGTCGAATTCGACTGGCTTTTCTTAGTAGCAGCGCCTGACCACTTATCGAACCAAATCATACAGGGGTACGAACTGGTTGTGGAGTTATATAATTACATGAACAGATTCCCCGACTAAATCGGGGTCTTTTCGACCATCCTTTTGGCCTTAACCACCAAGTTGATGGAGCAGTTCGCTCTGCCCGCAATGTCACGAAGTGACTTCCCCTTTGAGAGGAGTGACAGTATCTCCTTGCACTTTGGCTATTCTACAATGATTTTTTCTAGTAATGATTGGAATTCCGTTTCAATATACATCATGTAAATACCTGGAGTAGACAAAGAAAAATCAATGGTTGGATTGTTGCCTACAAATTTAATCGACTGTACGACTTTTCCAACTGGGTCAACAATACTAATACGACCCATTTGTGATTCTTTAAATGAAATTTGTAAGCGATCATTCACTGGATTTGGAAATATTTGCGGTTTGTTTACCGTATATTGGTCTTCCAAGTTATTGGAATTATTCAGATCAGTTCCAGTATTATTATGTATAAATTCCCAACGGTAGTAAGGCGTGCCATTTGGGTAGTAGTTAGTTTTCCAAAGTATTTGATCTTCAAAAAGACAGTTAATTGAATTGCCAGTATTTAAAAATGCCGAATCATTTACGAAGAGTACTTTAACGTTAATCGTGTCATTGGTTGGCCAATTCATAGAAAAATTAGCAAAAGCATTATCAACAATATGATATTGGTTTAAAATAGCACCTTGTTGATCTTTAAATTCCCAAAAGAAATTGTTTTGAGCTTGTGGGTATGTATAAATTTGGCCAGAATGGTAAATACTTATTGAAGTGGAATCTGAACCTACATTTATACTCATTCCCAATTGATCACAAGGTAAAGCAGTAATTACTTGTGCTTGTGTAGCTGGAATTAGTGCTATTATAAGGCAAATCGTCACAAATAGATTTTTCATTGTTATATTAAATTTGTTAAAAATTAGACATTTATTTTAGTAAATGGACTAAGTTATAAAAAGTTGTTTATGGCATAAGCATGGAATTGATTATCCTAAATGCCATTTCTGCTTTTGAAAGTTAACTTACAATACTTTTAGAAACAAAAAAAGTCGTCAATAATGACGACTTTTCTTCTTTAGTAGACAGAAACATCGAATTATCGAACCTTGACGATCAAATAGATTGGTCAAAACAACTCCTGAATTTGGATATTATTAATGAATTAATCACCATTGATGAATGTACCTTAAAGTATGATAATTCTTAATAACTCAAAGTCATCTTTAGAGGTGATCTTTAACATGTAAATCCCTGATTGGATAATAGGAATTGTGTACTGCTTATTTGTTCCATTTAATTTTGAAATCAAAGTGCCATCAATACTCAGGAGTTCAACCTCTTGAATATTATCAGTAGCATTCGAAAGAGTGAAAATTCCATTTTCTGTTATTGGATTTGGGTAAAGGGTATAACTTTTCATTTGAATATTTTCATTAATTCCTACGTTGTCGAAAACAAAATCAATGGCATCAATAAATAATTCAGATCCTTGAATTCCAGATTGAACATCTGAACTTAAAAACTCAATTACACAAGTGTCTGGGATAGTATTACTTTGATAGTTAATTGGAAAAGAAAATCGATTATAATTCGGTTCACTATTGTCAACAAATTGTCCTTGTCCAATAACATCACGTGATTGGCTGGTCGTATTCCACTTTGTAAAGGTAACATTAAAAACACATTGATCAGTTTGTACTGGCAAGTATTTATACCATCCAACTAGACTATCTGGCCTCATGGAAAAAGCAAATCCTTCAATAGCTGTTTGCCCCATCCCTTGTGTCGAAACGCCCGTCACAAGCCTTCCTGGAATAGGAAATGTTTGTCCAGATTGTGGGTTTGTGAAATCACCAGCAACTACTTTTGCTACAAATTCTCCACTATAAGCATCAGTTGACTTCGTTACCGATGGCGCTTTTACCCAACTGGTGGCTACTTCTGTTTGATTTTGTATGGTCCATGTTTCAAAACTATTATTTGGAATTGATTGTGATAAGAGTTGATTTGCAAATAAAGAACTTAGTAAAGCTAAGAAAGAGAATTTTTTCATGATAATAATTAATTTATGATTTTACGTGTATCTAAGTCGATCTGAACAGTTTTGTTTCGTCTTTTAATGGTGGCTTCAGCGATATTATCGCAAGTACCATTTCCAAAATTGATAACAACTCCTCGTGATGAACTGCCAATGTCAATTTTTCCGGATAGAGGATATTTGCATGTGCCTGGTGTTAATACAATTTTTTCTGTAATTACATAAGGAACATCAATTCCCCTTCTACCTGTAACGGTTCCTGATCCTGTTACATGGAATTCATCATCTATAATTTCACAGGTTGAAATTCCTGAAACCCATTCTCGATATCTTGTAAAATTTATACTTCTTGAATGATCTTGATTGGTTGCAGTTATATCGCCTGAAATTTTTATAACCATATTTCCGGCAGTGTTTGGCCCGGTATTCTCTGCATTTCTACTTCCTTCAATTTTAACATCATTGATATAGAAGTTTTCGAATGTAACGGCTCGAGTATGCCCTTGGACTCGCATGTCACCTGATATGTCTATAATAACCTTACCTTTTTTTAACCTGCCTTTTGCATCGGCGCATCCTGTTCCGTAGTCAATGGTTATTGTTTTTGGAAATGTACTTGAGGATTCAGTTACCAAAGCACATGGTGCTAATAATGTTGCGAAATCATGTACACAGGGATTCGAAGCAATTTCTTCTTCGGTGAGATAATCTGCATCTTCCATTTCCATTCTCAATGCATCCTCTGTATCTGATTGATTGTCATCGTTGAATTTGTTACAAGAAACCATACTAAGTAGGCTTGTTGCAACTACAGCTGTAAAAAAGAACTTTTTCATTTTCATTTAATTTTTAAATTTATCAGTTAGAGAATATTTTTTTTCAATAGGTTGGTTGATGTTAAAATTTATTTCAAAAATTGTAGTTCAAACCAATCATAAAAGATGATCCTGCATTTCTTACATGAGCACCATTTAAATTGAAAGCATTATTAAATGGAAAAAAATATCCCGCCTCCGAGAAGAGGCTCCATTTTTTTGAAATTGAACCTTGAACTCCAAGTGATAACATTCCTTGAAATACCAAAGGAGAAACTGGCTTGTTCAAATCCATTTCAATATTTCTTATGGTACCACTTTCATAAACATCAATACTAAAAGACCTTTTGCCAAAAATCTCTGCATTTAGTCCTGTTTTTAGGAAGGGAGAAATTCTTTTTTGTGTAAAACGATAAGTAATACCCAATGGAACTGAATACAATAAAAAAGAATGATTAATTCTCAATTTATAAATATCTATATTACCGTTCGTGATGCTCTGAATCAATGTTGGATCAGAGGTAGTTGCTTCACCGGAATTTGTTGAAAGTCTCAACTCATTTGAATTTGGTTCTACATACAAATACTTGAAAAACCAGCGAGACTGCACGTTGCCGGATGCCATTTGAAAACCTGTATTGATTGAAAATTGATTCGTAAAGTGATAATTGATTCCTGTATAGAACCCATATTTTTTTAATGCTACGCGTCTTTCACCTAATGCACTTGATGTAGGACTATCTGAATTGAATGTCCCATTAATAGTTCTGATATTTCTTCCAATTAATGGAGCAAATTGAAAAGAAAAATAGGGGTTGAATTTCGTTTCTACGTCTTCTTTTACTACTAATTTGAGTTCGGGTGAGAGTAAGACATTCAAGGGCAATATTGGCAATGGTTTGAGGTAGAGTGTCGAATCCATTTCATGTAATCCAGTATTTATTGATTTGAAAGGTGTTAGGTTATCTTGTTGGTCAATCTTTTCTTCTTGGAAAACAAGTTGATCTTCCGATGAAGTAGAATTAGTTGAAAGAGTCGATATTTTGGTTTCGTTTGCCCGATTTTTCTTGTTTTTCGTAGATTTTGAGTTATTAGACAAATTGTTTTCAGCGAACTTAGAATTTTCTGAAAGTACTTTCTTTGGTTTTTTATTTGAGGTGTTTTGAATTTGCTGATTTTTCTTATCTATACTATTTTCGTTCTTGTCACTGATCTCAATTTCTTTATCCTTCTGTCTCTTTTTTTCACTCTCTTTATGCGTCCCTTTTTCTGAACTTAAACTAGGTTTATTTTTTATCTCGTCATTTCCAGAATTCAAGTAAATGAAAAGGAAAGCGCCGATGAATAATCCAGCCATTAAAAACCAAAATGCAGCAAATCTGCGTTTCTTTTTTGGAAAAAGTTCACTTGCGATTTGATTCCACGCATGGTCTGGAGCGGCAATATTCTCCGAATCAAACTTATCAGAAAGGGAACCTTTCCAATTTTCGTTATTATGAAATGAGTTATCTTTCATGTTGAATCTTTTTAGCGATAACAATATTATTTTCTAAAGCTTGTCTCAGCTCTCTACGAGCATGAAAAAATTGCGATTTTGAAGTCCCCTCGGATACATCTAGCATTTCAGCGATTTCTTTATGTGAAAACCCGTCTACGGCATGCGCCATAAATACTTGTTTTCGTCCAGGAGGAAGTTTGTCTATTAAAAACTTTAATTCATCCAAATCAATGTCTTGAAGAAAATCCAGATTAACAGGATCTTGGATATTCCCTATATCTATCTCAGCCATTTTTTTCTTTTTTCTAAAACTTGCAAGAATACATCGAACCGTAATCATACGCATCCAACCTTTGAAACTGCCTTTACCTTCGTAGGATGAAAGATTTTTATAGATCAAAATAAAACTTTCTTGTAAACTGTCCTGCGCATCCGATTGATTTTGATGATAACGAAGACAAATGGCATACAACCAATTCTTGTGGAGTTCATACAACTCACGACAAGCTCTTTGGTTTCCTGCAATACACGCCTTTATTAACTCTTCCTCACTCAAAAACAAGTAGTTTAATCTAATATGATGAAATTAACGCGAAAAAGGTTGATTGTGTTGTGATATTTATTTTGAAATAAATTAATTGTTAATTCGAGTATTTACTTATCCATTAGAAAAGAGTATTTTATTATCGAAACTCAAATATTCAGGTGATTTTTCAGATAATCCTAGATTTAACAAGGGCTACAGAAGGGCAAAAAAAGACTCACCAATTAATTTAACTGATGAGTCTTCTCTAGTAGCGGGGACACGAATATCCTGCATTTCCTTTCGGATGGACGTAAGGGGGCTATACAATGAAAAGCTCAGACCGCTGCGCGTGCTTCCTTTTTTCATTTCAATCCACTTTTGAAAGTAAACTTTCAACGTTTCTTGAAACAAAAAAAGCCAATCATTTCTGACTGGCTTTTCTTAGTAGCGGGGACCGGACTCGAACCGATGGCCTTCGGGTTATGAGCCCGACGAGCTACCAACTGCTCCACCCCGCAATATATCTTGAAACGTGTTGTTTTCTGTATTGGGACTACAAAGATACGAACTTTTTTGGGTTCTGCAAACAGCAGAGAGTAAAAAATATCTAGCGTACTGTTGGTCCGGCGCCGAATTCTTTTTCTGAAGCTAAGAAACTGAGTTTACCTTCTTCGTTTTCAGCCATTAAGATCATGCCCTGCGATTCAATTCCTCTGATTTTTCTGGGCTCAAGATTCAAAAGAACAAGAACTGTTTTGCCAATAATGTCTTCAGGAGCATAATGTTCTGCAATTCCTGAGACTATTGTACGTTGGTCAATTCCGGTGTCTACAGAAAGTTGGAGTAGTTTATCTGCTTTTTCTACTTTTTGAGCTGAGCGTATGGTCCCCATTCGGAGGTCCATTTTCGTGAAATCATCAAATGAGATAGCTTCTTTCATAGGGGGAAATTTACTTTGTGTGGCTGCTGTGGCCTTTAATTTATTGACTTCTGCTTCTACGAGAGCATCTTCAATTTTTGCAAATAAAATCTGAACTTCACCGATTTGATGACCCGCTTTCAAGAGGTCTATACGGCCAAGGTCGGTATATTGATCCCATGAAGCATTGAGCATTTTGGAGAGTTTGTTTGCGGTAGCAGGTAAGAAAAGTTGACATGCAATTTGCAGATTGGCCGTAATTTGTAGCGCCAAGTGCATAATGGTTTGAACGCGCGTAGGGTCAGTTTTAATGAGTTTCCAAGGTTCATTGTCGGCTAAATATTTGTTGCCGATACGTGCCAACTGCATCATTTCTGCTTGCGCTTCGCGTAGCTTATAGGCGTATACTAATTTGGAAATACGCTCTGGAATCTCTTGAATTTGAGTGATGATTTGTTGGTCTTCTGCTGTATATGGACTTACTGCCGGTACTTGACCTTCATAGTATTTGTTGGTGAGCACCAAAGTGCGGTTCACAAAGTTACCCATGATATCGGCAAGCTCTGAATTGATACGCGTTTGGAATTCCTTCCAGGTGAATTCTGAATCTTTCGTTTCTGGAGCGATGGCAGTTAGCACATATTTGAGCTCATCAATTTTATCCGGATAGGATTCAAGGTATTCATGTAACCAAACCGCCCAGTTTCTTGATGTGGAGAATTTATCTCCTTCGAGATTTAAAAATTCGTAGGCAGGAACGTTATCAGGTAAAATATAATCACCGTGGCTTTTGAGTAAAATAGGAAAGATAATCGCATGAAAAACGATGTTGTCTTTGCCAATAAAGTGCACTAATTTTCTGTCTTTAGCTTTAGATTTGAGCCAGTATTGCTCCCAGTCTTTTCCATTGTCTTCAGCCCATTGTTTGGTAGCTGAAATATAACCAATTGGAGCATCGAGCCAAACGTAAAGGACTTTACCTTCTGCATTTGGTAATGGCACTTTTACTCCCCAATCGAGATCTCGGGTCATGGCACGTGGGCGCAAGCCTCCATTAATCCATGACATACATTGGCCAATGACTTGGTTGCGCCATTCCTTGGGCTCGTGTTGTTTTTGCCCGTCTAAAAGGCCTTCTTGGATCCATTCTTTAAGCCACGATTCGTGTTGATTCATGGGTAAATACCAATGTGAGGTACTTTTAAGTATTGGTTTGCTTCCACTAAGTGTGGAAATAGGATTGATCAGATCGGTTGGACTAAGGTCTGAGCCACATTTTTCACATTGATCCCCGTACGCACTCGGGTTGCTACATTTGGGGCACTGCCCAGAGATATAGCGATCTGCTAAGAATTGCTGGAACTTTTCGTCAAAATATTGTTCTGAAATTTCTTCTGTAAATTGCCCTTGATCATAAAGACGCTTGAAAAAATCTGCAGAGGTTTGGTGGTGTAGTTCGCTGGAGGTACGATGAAAGATGTCAAAGCCGATTTGAAAATCTGAAAAAGCTTTTCTGATGATGCTGTCGTATTTGTCAACAATATCCTTAGGGCTTAGTCCTTCTTTTTTAGCCCTTAGTGTAATGGCTGCTCCGTGTTCGTCTGCACCACAAATAAAGGCGACATCGTGGTTATTCATGCGTAAAAAACGCACAAAGATATCAGCTGGTAAATAAACGCCTGCGACGTGTCCTAAATGAAGGGGGCCGTTAGCATAGGGCAGTGCTGCCGTAACTGTATAAGATGCTTTTGACATACCGCAAAGATAGCAAATAAAAAAGGGACAGTTGCCCGTCCCTTTTCTGTTCTAAGTGAGATAATACTATTTTTTCACAACGTTGAATTGTGCAGTCTTACCA
Organism: Crocinitomicaceae bacterium; assembly: GCA_030830205.1. GTDB lineage: Bacteria > Bacteroidota > Bacteroidia > Flavobacteriales_D > Crocinitomicaceae > UBA952. Next base: position 14,167 of record JAURNL010000028.1, read on the forward strand.
TTTTCAAGTATTACATTAAATATGTACAGACCAGCTTCTAATGTGTTGAGGTTTACATTGTCTTGACCAGCTGCTAGGTTTAAGATACCAGACATAGCAATTTTTCCAGAAATATCAGTAACTGTTAATTGTGCCGCACCTTCGCCATCAATTGCCACAGTAACAACATCACCTGCAGGGTTAGGGAATGCTTTTCCTGCGATTGTATTTAATTCAGCTACGTTTACGTCGTTATTTGAAACTGCAATAGCTACTGAGCTTGGAATATCAGAACCAAAACCTGCTGCGTACCAAGTACCATCACTTTCATTTGGTGACATAGGTTGTAGATAATAGGCTTCATTCCAGTTGAGGTTAGTGCCGTTTTCATGGCCCATATAAAGGTTGAGGTTAACGGTTTGTACGCAAGCAAGGTAACGTTGGTTGTCTTCAAATGCTGCTGGTTGAGTGAATGCTCCATAAACCGTCTCGCCTTGTAAATCGTCTGGATAATAATAGTAACCGTTTGCAACCTCTGTAAGAGTATTGAATGCAAGGTTTGCATC